>JAFDJF010000389.1 GCA_019307645.1 Deltaproteobacteria bacterium | reverse complement strand
CGAAGTGTAGTTCACACTACATAAGGTTCAGAAAAGCATGACTACACGCGCAGTTCATGCACTATAGCGCGAGTGAAACGGTTTTTGTCGACAGGATTTATGCAACGTTAGGGTTACGCTTCCAGATCCAGTTTCACCAGGTAAGGAAAATGGTCAGACGGGTAACGATTCCCTGCGTGATCCTTTATAATTTTAACTTCAATGACGCCAAAATGCGGGCTTACCAGGATCCAGTCCATTCGGGTTTTTTGTGGAACCCCTGTAAAAGCATGGTGGGTGAAGTTGTTGGCTTCCTCCTTTTTGCCGAGAATTTTCCAGGTATCTTGAAGTCCAGTTTCAGAAGCTGTAAACAGTCCATGTACAGGTGACCCGGGGCTGTCATTGAAATCCCCCATGAGAACTACCGGATCGGTCCTGGTCTGGACCCATTGGGTGATGATTTTTGCCTGTTGATACCGGGCTTCAGTACCCATATGGTCCAGATGAGTTACCGCAACCCAGAAATCCCTGTCAATATCAACTTCACTGACTCGGGCATAGCTCATCATTCTCGGAAAAGCACTGTCCCAGCTTTTGCTTCGATGAACTTCAGGGGTTTTTGAGAGCCAGAATTCGCTGCCTTCATGTATCCTGAAACCATCCTTTTGAAAAAAAAGCGTCGGATACTGGCAAGTGACATCCAGTGTTCTGTGAGGGGCATGAAGACTGTACTCAGGCAGGTTATTCCTGATGTAGTCAAGTTGAGAGCACATGCCCTCTTGAGTTCCCAATATGGAAGGGGCATATTTTTCGATAAGGTCCGTTACGAGTTCGCGCCTATATCGCCATGCATTTGGACCGTCACTGCTATTCTCAAAACGAAGATTAAACGTCATTATAATCACTGGTCAAGCGCCTCCTGCTTGGGCAAACAATGCCAGAGCTAGGGGCTCGCGTAAGCCAGACCCATTGCTGTGAAAAACTGGGAGATCCTGTCCTTTATTTCATCCACCGATGTGTACCTTACATCAAAATTGTTCAGACCGATATTCAGGAAAGGCACACCAAGTTCTCGACAGGATTCCTTTAATAAGCTGGCATATGCATTCTGGTCCTTGTGACCCATATGGCCTGGAAAAATGACACAGTCCATTTTGAAGTCTTTGACTATCCTGGTCAGATCGCCAAGTGTTGTGTCCACCGTACTGTGCGATTGTCTTACCATCACAGGATGCTGTAAGGCCCTCTCTGCGAGCCCAAAGAATATGGTTTCCTCGGTGGATGTGTCTATCAGTTTGAATGGACAGTAAGAAGTCATCTCCATAACGATCACTGCCCCCCACTCCTCCTCCAACCATGGGATTAGTTCATCCACATAAACTGGAAGAAAATCAAACCATAACACCCTTATTTTCTGGTTCGGTACTTCAGGCCTGCTCTCCCTGACCCTCGTCTCAGCATCGTCCACAACATCCTGGAACCACGAAAGCTGTCCATGTTCGGGATTTCCTGCCCCTTCGGTCAGAAGCATGCTGACACATGCCCGCGGCAACCCGCTTCCGTGGGGGGTCGGCATAGACCGTCGTAAGTAGTTGTACTCGTGCCACAGGAGGTACCCTTTGTTTGTTTCCTCCACCGCCTCTTTTAGACGGCCTAAATCCAGAGTCTTACCCGTATGTCTGGTAATGAATTCAACCGTCCGTTTCAACTCATCTGCGTAATAATGCAGACTACGGTCATCCAGGTTGTAAGGGGGGTCGGGAACAAACATGGGGACATCACGCCATTCCGGATGGTGCATATACGCCGAATGCATGCTCGAAATGGGATCACACGGATGAACCATGGAAATATAGGCCGTAGGACGTGGAAGGACACCAATATGAAGATAATAAAAAGTGAGCTTTGCGACCGGGCAAATATCAGAGGGAAGCGGCAGCTCCTCAACTGCATCAAGGTCTTCAATTATATAAGGGTCAGCGATCCCACCAGTCGAAAAAACCCGTTCAATATGGAAATACCAGTGGATGTCCATGGCAGTCATAATTTCCACCGGAGTCGTGAACTCACTTGCCAGAAACGGTTCGTCGGTCTCGACACACTCAATGGTTCTGCTTTCCTGCCTAATAATATTTTTTATGACCGGTTTATACAAATGGGTCATATCCGTTGGATTCTGTTCAAAATGTTCCAGCATGGATTCCATGGTGGCGATTCTATCACGTACCCGAGACAGGCTTTTCTCTATTTTTCTGTCCACTTCTTATCTCCCCATTGTTTCAAGAAATGCCTGAACCCTCGTTTGCAGCTGGCCTATGCCTGTTTGATTGTATTCTCTCTCTACCATAAGGAGCGGGATGTTGAGACTTTTTAAATCATCGTGAAACAGGTATCCCTCAAAACCCCATGTGTCGCAAAAGGTTATCCGCTCGAGGATAACACCGTCTACATTGAAATCCCTGATCATGTCCATGACGTATTGAGATCTGTTTTCATATTCCGTACACAGACGGGGGCAGGACGGACGCTCGGCAACGTAGTACCGCGCAAGGGCGGTAAGGGGATCTCCGGCGTCTTCGTTAACGTCAGTCCATAGCATCCTGGACCCAAAACAGAGTGAATCGGTTACAACCAGGCCTCCCTGGTTCTCTATTATCTCTAAGTAACGGGGATCATCGAGTTCACTGCCCATTATCATCAACCGGGCCCTATAATTTTCAACTACATCGCCATTGCCTATTTCATCGAGCAGTTTAATTAATAATTCATTAAATCGGATTTTTGGTATGGCAGTACCGGCTACAGTGACAGCCAGGGTTTCTGCGCCGGTTATGGGCGGATTATCTGCTTTTCTGAGTTCGTAAAGCCTCCTGAGAAGACGACGTGTCTCATTATGGAGACGGATTGCTTCCCACAAGCGGTCATCGGTGATCTTCACGCTGAAGTGTTCTTCCATTTCCCGTATAAGGTCGGCCAATTCCTGCCGAAAAAAGTCAACCTGTGGGGCCTCTGCCTTTTTGGGAAGATGAAGGAGCCTCACAAAGGGGGTATTGATCCGTCGAATCCAGTGATCATAGGTGCGGCGCAGGGCATCGCAGCTATTGAACATTACAAGTCCGCTCAGAAAGTCATATTCCCCACTGAGAGCCAAATTAAAACAGTGACGAGGAAAACTGCAGTTGAGGCTGCTGAAATACGCGTCTGCCAAATCAGTTTCGGTGCTGCCTGTGCCCCTGAGTCTAAAAGGAAGAAGTCCGGCGGCAGTAACAATCTCCTCCGGCATGGCAGAACAGAAATATCCGATAACCCTGCCACCCTTTTCCAGCCACTTCTTTGCCTCGAGGTTAACAATGGTTCCGGCAGCATCGAAAAACCTCTGAAACGCTCCCGTGTTTGTCATGTCCCCCATTCGCTTCCTTCCTTTTCACAAAATCGTTATCTAGCGTCCATCCAGAAATGAGATAACTTTCGCTTCTCCCCTGAATTCTCCAGCTGAAAAACCAGCTTTTTATCAATAAATCAAACAAGCCCTGCAATTTTCTTTTTGAGTCTGTTGATAACCTGTTGAGGGGATTCCTTGCTGAGAACCATTTTAAACTGGGCTCGATAATTCATAACCGCGCTGATGCCGAAAACGCTCAAGTTATAGACTTTCCAAGCCCCATTTCGCTTTATCATCCGGATTTTCACCGGAATTTCCAGATATCTCCACTAAACCTTAATATAAACCAGCGCTCTGGTGCCGCCGATTATTTCCTGATTCAGACAAATAACCTTCTCATCGTTGTATTTTTCCTGGAGTTTACTCAGATAAAATTTTCCCAGAAATTC
>JAFDJF010000388.1 GCA_019307645.1 Deltaproteobacteria bacterium | reverse complement strand
CTCCCAGGGGGTCAGGGATCAGTCATAATAGTCGCCGGGATCTATAAGTGAACGCCGGTTATAATTTCAGTGTGTAATCTATAAGCTGACCGCTACTGAAACCCATACTGACAAAAAGGGACTGTAACTGGCTGTCATTCTCGTTGATTATAATGTGTGTGCTCCTGATTCCTTTTGATCGGCATTGATCGAGGAAAGCATCGACCAGTCTGGATGCAATACCTTTGCGTTGATATTCCGGGTCAATGCCTATGGCCTGAATTAAGCCTTCTCCGACAATGGGCTCTCCGGGGTTCGCAATTCGAGCCAGAATAAAGCCCACAACCTGGTTGCCAAATTCAGCAACAAAGCTGGATTCAAGGCTTCCGCCCTGGTCCCAGGCATAGGGTTCATCATAAGTCACAGCCCTTTGGGCGTCACTGATTCTTTTGTCAAATTCCAGAACGCTGCTGATGTCCGCGGGTCCCATTGGCCGGATTTGCACTTCTCCGAGAGTCTTCTTTTCAACCATCATAATGCCTCCTTTTGAGGTATTAGATAATATCTATTCCAAAATTTTGTAGAAATCAACTTTTTGCGAGATCTTCTTTTCAACCATCATAATGCCTCCTTTTGAGGTATTAGATAATATCTATTCCAAAATTTTGTAGAAATCAACTTTTTGCGAGATCATCATTGTTAAGCGAGCCTTGAACGTTAATATCAGGCGTATGAAAATCTGGATATATGGAGGTAGGTCAGACAATCATGGCTGAGAAACTGGAAATCTATAAATGCGAACTATGTGGTATTGTTGTTGAAGTGCTGCACGGCGGGCCGATGGAAATAAAGTGCTGCGGATCATCAATGAAATTATATAAGGAAAATACAGAGGATGCTGCCAGGGAAAAGCATGTGCCGGTGGTTGAAAAGACCACCGAAGAATTCCGTATTAAGGTTGGTGAAATTGCACATCCAATGAAAGAAAAGCATTATATTGAATGGATTGAAGTTATTTCGGATGGAAAGGCCTACCGGCAGTTCCTGAATCCCGGAGAGTCTCCTGAAGCAGTTTTTAAGTTCGATGCCGACAAAACTCTTCGTCATACCCGAAAAAATTATCCTCGGAATATCAACTATATGCCTGTGGTAATTTTTTCGGGTATTCCTCGATTTTGGAAAAAATTGCTATTCTCGGACAGCCTCCCAGGAGGTTGTCCGAGAGGGGTGCGTGAAAATTGGCGTCTCTTACGACCGGTTGCGAATTCCTGTGCCTGCCCACATGTCTGCATTCGGCTGATATCCAAATAAAAAAGCCAATATAACGGTTTAAAATCATGGTCAAAACAACATTTGCGCACATCCTGGTAGGGATAATCCCACTGGGTCTTTATCTTCTTCAAGTTTCCGGTTTTGATTATATTGCCGTCGAACCCATTGAAAGGGCGCTTACGATCCCCGTCTATCTGGGTCTTGTGCTGATCGGTTTCCTGGGATGGCGTTTGAATCAATCCAGGATACTGATGATCGTACTACTGCTGATAGGCGCCTACCATGCCTCTTTGCATACAGAACTTCTGGTCCAGACAGGAATAGGAACAATCAGATTGCGACAAATCCTCAGCTTCGCATTCCCTGTTTCACTTTTACTTGTTTTTTTAACCAGGGAGGCTCGGCTTCTGTCAAAACAAAGCCTGGTCCGCCTTGCATTGGCATTAAGTCCGATAGTGATTATGTCTGTCTGGTTTATTCTTTCCCCGGAGAGTTTCCACAGGCTTGTGTCATGGGCCCCTTTGCCTTTGGGCAACGGATTTAAAATCCCTCAGGTTTCAATTATTGCGATTTTTGCTTTACTGGTTGTCTTTTTCAGAAACAAGGACAAGAAAATCAACGCGTTTATGGGTACAACAATAATATCCCTGATTCCTTTTTTTACAATGGCTCAAATTGGTCTGACATACGGAATAAAGCATAGCCTCATGGCCCATACGGTGATTTCTTTTTCAGCTATTTGCATTATCCTTCTGCATTCAATTCTCAGGATGTACTGGCAGCGGGTCTATATAGATGAGTTGACCGATATCTCCAATCGCAGGGCTCTTGATGAAAGCCTGGCTACAATTGACGGTGTCTATTCCATAGCCATGATCGACATCGATCACTTCAAAAAGTTTAACGACACTTACGGGCATGAAGAAGGAGACAATGTCCTCAGATTTGTGGCATCAATAATAGGAAAGATTCAGGGTGGAACGGCATATCGGTATGGTGGGGAGGAGTTCTGCGCAGTCTTCAAAAACACATCAATTAAAGATGCTTTTGATGCCGCTGACAATGTGCGCAGAAAATTGGCTGAAAGGAAGTTTTTCATTCGCACAATGAAAGTAAAGAAGTCAGCCTCAAAAGACAAGAAAAAGACCGCAAAATCACAAAAAAGTGCCAAAGTGACAATCAGCGTTGGAATCGCCGGCCCCGACAGGAACAACCCAACTCCTGACAAGGTATTAAAACTGGCTGACAATGCACTGTATAAGGCCAAAAAATCAGGCCGGAACCGAGTTGTCACAGCCGCCTGATCCACCGTTTCATTAAATGAGAACACTGCGTCCTACCGGTGAATCCGCCGCATTAAATGCGTGCTATACAAAAAATTTTCTTCTCACACCAACAAGACATATCAGCCCGGACGCCAGCAGAAAAAAAGCACCCGGGACAGGAATGGCGCTTGTTTCAATTGTAAAGGTTATTCCGTCATTATAGAAATGGCAGTCAGGGTCAAAACCAAAACCGAAATTTCCATCTGCCGCATATTGATTCAGGGCGATTAGTTCATCCGCATCGAAGTGGTAAGTGATGTCCTGCGCCGTATTTGAAAGATCTTCCCAGTGGTTTAACAGGACACCTTGATTTTCAAATTCATTTCCTGATTTGGTGTCGCAATAAGAGAATGTCCCGACATCGGGATCGTCCAGTAAATGAACATATAAATCATTTGGCTCTTCCTTCCAATTCCGGATATCATCAAAAGACAATGACGCCTCAACAATTGTTTCCCCCGGGGGTATGCTCCAATTTATCCCCCATATGTAATACGTGCCGTGGCTTAGATCATACAGATCCACCGGGTCTGGTTGCATGCTTACGGCCCCGGCCAGGCCGCTTGAGAAGAGAACCAGCAATATGGCAATCAGAAAAACGCTATTCTTTTTCATTTCAAACTCCTTTTCTCTGTTTCAATTTCAAATTTGGTGCAATTCTGAATTAAGATTGAATTTTTTCCTTTACGGTTCTGTATTATTCCCTCAGCAATTTGCATGCCAGAAGATATGTCATGAGAGGCGACGATTATTCCTTGTATTCTCAAACAGTTATGGTTGGCCATGGAGGCCGGGGGGAGTATATGAAAAATATTACCACTTTATTTAGAAAAAATAATGGCACTTATTGGCAAAGCTTTACATATCATTTCGGGGGGCTATCACGGCGTCTTTTGGCCCATTAAAGCGGGGAAGACGGCATAATATCGTTTTTAAAGAATGTAAATGAAGAAGCGATTTGTGAAGATATTGGGTTGAGCATCTAATGCTGTATGATGACTTTCAGGTAGAGATCTCCCCGCCTGTTATCTGCAGTTCGTTTGCCCAGGCCTGTAAGACGTAGCGTGGTTGCATCACTGATGCCGGACGGCACAGTAACCCTGAACAGTCGCTTTTGAAAACCCCAGGGGATATTGATCAGTTTGCGGGTGCCCAGAAAGGCCTCCCGGGGCCTAATGGTTATAGACCCGTACAGGTGAGGATCGTCGGCAGAGCTCTCCGTATGGATTACCTGCAAACGAGGTGTCTTTTGTTTGTGTGTCTTTCGGCGTACAAGCTGTGTGATTTTTGTCTCCGGAACCTGAAGAAACACTTTCAAAAACAGCATTCCGAAAAGGAAGCCGCCGATGTGGGCCCACCAGGCAATTCCTCCGGCCTGGCCTGAGGTTCCGGCTGCACTTATAAACTGGAGGAGGAACCATAAACCGAGAAAAATAAAGGCAGGGAGTTCCACAAAGTAGGGAATGATAATAATTGGGATCAGTGTAAGTATCCTGGATTTTGGGTAGAGAAGGAAATAGGCGCCCATAACGCCTGCAATGGCCCCGCTGGCGCCAATAGTGGGAACCTGTGAGTGCCAGTTAAGAACAAGATGGGAAAGGCCTGAACCGATGCCGCACAAAAGATAAAACACCAGGTACCGGAAAGGGCCCAGCCGGTCTTCCACACTATCGCCGAATATGTATAAGGACCACATGTTCCCGAGGAGGTGCCAGAAGCCTCCGTGGATGAACATGAAAGAAAAAAATGAAAAAATCTGCTGACCCAGGGAAAAGTGGGCGGCAATTTCCGGTACTGAGTAGCGGGCCGGAAGCAGTCCATAAACAACAATGAACTGTTCAAAATTGGCCCCCTGGGACATTTCCACCAGATAAAACAGCACATTTGCTGCGATAATCGTGGTGTTTACGACAGGATAGCTCCTGGATTGAACTGTGTTGCGGATGGGCAGCATGGAATGATGTATCCTTTGTAACTACTCAGGTTGTTAGGTTCAGGGTTCAAGGTTCACGGTTAAACCCGATTTTTTCTGGCATGACGAAGAGTTTAGGGGAAAGGGCATTCTCGGACAGCCTCCTAGCGTGTTCCTTGGACTTTGTGTGCAACACCGTTTGGCATGTCAAAAAACCGGATGAACGGGGTATTTGACTAAAGAATAGAGCCCCTCCTTCATCGCTTTAACCTTGAACCCTGAACCGTGAACCTTATAACCTGGGTAGTTACTATCTACTTTTCTATAAACTCCCCGTCTTTCCACTCTCCCTCCCGTTTTGTCCCGTCAGGAGATGTATAAGTTCCATGCCCGTTCATTT
>JAFDJF010000387.1 GCA_019307645.1 Deltaproteobacteria bacterium | reverse complement strand
TCGCAGGGCTTCGGGAATACTCGTGGCACCTGAACGACGAATGTCTTCGCTGGTAATGACAAATATGGCGGCTGCAGCCTCGGATATTTTCTGAGGCTTCTTGGAAACAGATGTGATTTCAATGTTCATCAGTTCCTCAAGCCCCAGTTCCGTAAGATCAGGCAGCTCCTGACTCAGGGCAGGCACGGCGGTCAGGAAAAAGAAGAGGTGCGCAACGATTAGGAGAGGAATCGCCAGTTTTGCTCTATCCGGCTTTATTCTATTAAAAGTTTCCATGGGTTAACTTTCCTTTTCCTGAGGAAACACCATTTTTCGATATTCCCGGAAAAAACTACCAATCTGCACGGGAGCGGGGGCTGTAGTTCGGGATTTATCCCTATTTTAACCCACGGCTTCACGCGCACTTTTCCCTCAGCCTGTTTAACCTTCAAAATCCATGCCATAATCAAGGGAAACGGACTGAATTGTTTCGATAGTATTTTCAAGCAGTTACCGGGGAGGTTTTGGGAGAAAATCTGTATTTATAAAAAAATAGGAACAGTTTCAGGTGTGTAACGTCATAAAACCGACACATGACACACTTTTTGAGGGGGTTGGTAGGTCGAAAATTTTAAATGGTTGTCGGTTGAATAAAGGCTAGTTAATCTCTTGAACTTACCCTGACATAAATGGTATAACGCAAACAATTTGTAACAGTTTAGGGTTTTGAATAATTATATTTTCATTGGAATTGTCAGGCTGTGGGAGTCTCTTTCATAAAGCCTACAAATGCTTAGGGCTTGCGCAAAAATGTGAATTTATTTTTGCGCGAACCCTTACGTCATTTTAAAACCGAAGAATAATTAGCCTTGAAAAGGATAATTGGATATGAACTTATTAGAAAAATATTGTGAGTATGCGAAAGCAGGCGATGCTGAGAAATTTTCCGAACTTTTTGCTGAAGACGGCATTTTCCATGATGAAGCCCCAACCCAAATTGGGATGGACCCGCTTCATCTTGAAGGCAGGGCTGCCATTAGAGAAACGTTTGATATGATATTCTCACAAGGAGGAATGGGGATAGCCAACGTGGCCATATACGACACTGCCATGAGATATGATGTTATTACCGGAGATATTACTTTTCTTGCCCTGGGTGTTATGAAAGAGGAAAACGGCCTGATAAAGCAGTACAATGTAGTCATACCAAAATAAACCGTCTGATATATTTTGGCGGGGCTCTTTACTACTTTTTCCCCAGGCCGTATTCAACGCCCCTGTCCATACCTTTTTTGTTCAACTCCATCATGGAAGCGTTCTTGGCCTTTACGATCTCGGCCAGCGCGTTCAGGATCGAATCCTGTGTTGTTATCCCTGTCTTACCCACCAGGGCCCCGAGCATAATCATGTTAATGGTTCGGTCACTGCCCAACTCTTTGGCTATTTCATTGGCAGGGACTTTGACGACATCCACATCGTTTCTGGAAGGAGTTGTTTCCACAAGATTTGAATTTAGAAAAATAACGCCCCCTTGTTTAACCATGCCTTCATATTTGACCAGTGAAGGTTTATTCATGATTACGGCATAGTCGAGCGTGGAAGCCACAGGCGAAAAGATCTCTTCATCTGATACAACCACTGTACAATTGGCCGTCCCCCCGCGCACCTCGGCGCCATAGGTGGGCAGGTAAGTCACATTCCTCCCGTCCCTCATCGCCGATGTTGCCAGTACATATCCCATCATAAGGACGCCTTGTCCTCCAAAACCTGAAAAGATTGTTCTTTTTTTCATAAATCAAATCTCTCCGACTTCGTCCTTGATCACCTTGATGGGAAAGACTTTCGTCATCTCATCCTTTACCCACTTGGTGGCTTCAACAGGTGTCATTTTCCAATTGGTGGGGCAGGGCGAAAGTACCTCTACCAAAGAAAACCCCAACCCTTCTATTTGGACCTTAAAGGCCTTGGTAAGTGCTTTTTTTGTCTGTCTTACGCTTTTGGGAGAATGTAGCGCGGTTCGTTCAACATATGCACTTCCACGGACAATTCCAATAATTTCGCTCAAATCAAGCGGGGCGCCATCCCTCGCAGTGTCTCTGCCGCCGGGTGTGGTTGTCGAGTTTTGTCCGGGAAGTGTTGTGGGCGCCATTTGCCCCCCCGTCATGCCATAGACGCCATTATTGACAAAAACAACCGTGATATTTTCTCCCCTGTTGGCAGCGTGAATGGTCTCGGCGGTTCCGATGGCCGCAATATCACCATCACCCTGGTAGGAAAAGACGATTCTGTCAGGCAGGACCCGTTTTATTCCTGTGGCGACTGCGGGGCTTCTACCATGGGCAGCCTCTCCCATATCAATATCAAGATAATTGTAGGCCAGAACAGCGCATCCTGCCGGCGGTACACATATGGCCCTTTTTCCAATGTCCAGTTCTTCCATTATCTCCGCAAGCAGGCGATGAATAATGCTGTGTCCGCAGCCAGGGCAGTAATGGAAAACAGCGTCTTTTAAATACTTTGGTCTTTGAAAAACCTTTGTTGTCATGTCAGGCCTCTTCCAGATGCTGGTGATGATAAATTTTCTTAATTTCCCCGGCAATTTCATCCGGGGTGGGAATTATCCCACCGGGACGTCCGTAAAAGTGTACATTGCTTTTGCCTTGCGTGGCCAGCTTGACATCATCCAGCATTTGTCCGGTGCTCATTTCAAAAGTGAGGAAGTCTTTCACTTGCGTTGTCAATTCCAAGAAGGGCTGTTCCGGAAAAGGCCAGAGTGTTACAGGTCTCAAAAGCCCGACCTTCAGCCCTTTTTTTCGAAGTTTTTTGATCGCTCCCTTGGCTATTCTTGACGCAGTGCCATATGCAGCCACGATCAGGCGTGCATCCTCGGTCTCATATGTGTCGCAGCTCGTGATCTCCCCTGTGATGGTTTCATATTTCTTAAACAGTTTCCAGTTGAGTTCTTCCTCCACTTCGGGGTCCAGGAGAAGAGACCTGATAAAGCGACTTGGCCTTCCCTTGGCTCCATCCAGTACCCAGGGTCTGGGTGGCAGTTCATTGGGATCAATGGGCTCCGGAAATTCTACCGGCTCCATCATTTGACCCATCATGCCGTCGCCTATAATCAAAACAGGTGTTCTATATTTATCTGCATAATCAAAGGCCGTTCGGGTCAGATCTGCCGATTCCTGGCCTGATGCCGGAGCCAGGACAATGGTGCGATAATCGCCGTGACCCCCTCCTCTGGTAGCCTGAAAATAATCTCCCTGGGCGGGTGCAATGTTTCCCAGACCGGGCCCGCCTCTCATTGTATTTACGATTACTGCCGGAAGCTCCAGGGCCGCCAGAAAGGAGATCCCTTCCTGTTTAAGGCTGATGCCCGGACTGGAAGAGCTGGTCAGGGCCCTTGCACCTGCCATGGATGCACCAATAACCATGTTAATGGCGGCGATTTCGCTCTCTGCCTGGATGAAGATCCCATCCGGAAGTTTTGCCATTGCAGAGGCAGCATATTCTGTAAACTCGTTTTGCGGGGTAATGGGGTAACCGGCATAAAACCGGCAGCCCGCACGTATAGCGGCCTCTGCGATCGTGTGATTTCCCCTCATTAATCGTTTTTCACTCACGATACACCTCTATTGCAACATCAGCAGAGTAGTAGCCTTTTTGATTCAATTTTTCAGAAACTGCGATCAATTTTTCAGGACAGACCGAAACGCATAGGTAGCAGGCCTTACATGCCTCACTGTCCAGCGTTATTTTTCCAACTTTTCTTGCCATAATTCCATACCACATCTAATCCAAATTGCTATCATTTTTATCAGGTGATTCAATCAAACGATGATGATATATTTCAGTGAACAGTAAACTATATTCGTCCCATTTTATTTTGTCAAATTTTTAGTTGTGAAAATAATCTAACTAGTGTCTGAACGAAAAGACCGTTCAGACACGATTTTGGATTTTAGATTGCGGGTTTTGGATTTAAAAAGGACGTAATCTTAATATGTTAATGATTTCCGTTTTGAACTTAAAATACGAAAATCAGGGTTTTCGTTCAAGCACTAACTAATGAAAAATTAAAGTGATTTATCTGCATTACATT
>JAFDJF010000386.1 GCA_019307645.1 Deltaproteobacteria bacterium | reverse complement strand
AGAGTAAAAGGCGCAGTAATAGTGGACTATTTCAAGGTTTTTGATCTTCATAATATGTCAAGAGTGACCTGAAGATGAGATGCCAAAATGTTAAGTTATTTTTTCGCGAGCCCTTAGTCTTGAAAACAGCCTTGATGATCAAGGCCATATAGCGTATCATACTTTTCAACCGCGTTACAACAAGTAACGATTTCTGTAAAACCCAAATGTGGATGATGTCTGTTGTCGGTTGTCCGTGGCAAGGAAGTAGAAACGGCAACAGCTTCAATCAGTTATAGAGGATATCGTGACCCATCATTCTCCTTTTGTACACCTTCATGTTCACACCGAATACAGCCTTCTGGATGGGGCGATCCGCACCGACAAGATGCTGGAAAAATCCCGGGCGCTGGGGATGGAGGCCGTGGCCATTACTGATCACGGAAATATGTTCGGAGCTGTACAGTTTTATGATCAGGCAGTAAAGGCTGGAGTAAAACCGATCATAGGGTCCGAAATATATCTGGCCCCCGGAGATCGCCGGGATCGGTCCCCGTCCCCTGACGGGAAGCCTAACGCCTACCATCTTGTCCTTCTGGTTATGAACAACGAGGGATACAAAAATCTGACCCGGCTTGTCACGCTGGGGCACCTGGAGGGCTTCTACTACCACCCTCGCGTGGATATGGAACTTCTGAGAGAGTATAACGCCGGTCTCATTGCCCTGTCCGCCTGTCTGAAAGGCGTCATTCCTTACTGCATCGGCGCCGGTCAGATTGATAAGGCCCGAGAAAAGGCAAAGGAACTGGCCTCTATCTTTGATAATGACCGATTCTACCTGGAAGTGCAGGCAAATACCCTGCCCGAACAGATTAAATTGAATGAGGTTCTCAAAGACATATCAAAGGATCTTTCCATCCCGCTGGTGGCCACCAACGATTGCCATTACCTGAACAAGGAAGATGCAGAAGCACATGATATATTGCTCTGTATTCAGACCGGCAAGAACATTGATGATGAAAAACGCCTCCGTTTTTCCACAGATGAATTTTATTTTAAATCTCAAACAGAAATGACACAGGCCCTCCCCGGCTTTGAAGATGCCGTGTCAAATACTGTTGACGTCGCCCGCCGCTGTAACTTTGAAATGGAATTCGGTCAATACAAGTTTCCGGTATTCCAGGTTCCCGATGGAAGAAGCCTGGATGACATGTTGACAGAAAAGACCCTGAGAGGCTTTGAAAAAAGGATTGAACAGATGGGAGAAGAAGAAGGTCCTTTATCCCAGGAGATGAATCAGAAATATCGGGAAAGACTCGATTATGAACTGGGGGTCATCCACAAGATGGGGTTTTCGGGCTACTTCCTGATTGTGGCTGATTTTATCGAATATGCCAGGGAACATGATATCCCCGTGGGACCCGGGCGCGGATCTGCCGCAGGGTCACTGGTGGCCTATTCCCTGAAGATCACCAACATAGAACCCATCAAATACGGACTTCTGTTCGAAAGATTTTTAAACCCTGATCGGATAAGCATGCCGGATATCGATATCGATTTCTGTATCAATGGCAGGGATGAGGTGATTCGGTATGTGGCCCAAAAATACGGCACCGAGAACGTAGGACAGATTATTACATTCGGCAGCATGAAGGCCAGGGGCGCCATCAGAGATGTTGGCCGCAGCCTTAATATTCCCCTGGGAGAGGTGGACCGTATTGCCAAACTGGTCCCGGAAGGGCCCGGCGTCACACTGGAACAGGCCATTTCAGAAGAGCCGGAACTCAAGAAGCTTGAAAAGGAACAAGGAGCGCCACAAAAATTGTTGAAAATCGCTCGCGCCCTTGAAGGTCTGGCTCGGCATGCCTCTACCCATGCGTGCGGAGTCGTCATTGCCGACAGACCTCTAGTGGAATACCTCCCCATGTTTAAGGGGTCTAAAGATGAAATCATGACCCAGTTCACCATGGACCGGATTGAACAGCTGGGCCTCATCAAATTTGATTTCCTCGGGTTAAAAACCCTCACGGTCATCAAAAATGCTCTCGATCTGGTAAAAAAGACCACCGGGACCCAGATAGATATCGACAAAATCTCTCTCACTGATACGGCGACCTATCAACTGGTGAGTGAAGGAAAAACAACCGGCGTATTCCAGCTGGAAAGTGCCGGCATGAAGGAACTCTTGCGGAAGCTGAGGCCTGAGCTCTTTGAAGACCTGGTGGCCCTGGTTGCCCTCTACAGACCGGGGCCTCTGGGCAGCAACATGGTCGATGATTTCATTGACGGAAAACATGGAAAAGGGAAAATTAAATATTTTCTTCCCCAGCTGGAGCCCATTCTCAAGGAGACCTACGGTGTAATACTCTATCAGGAGCAGGT
Organism: Deltaproteobacteria bacterium; assembly: GCA_019307645.1. The sequence continues at coordinate 1,472 of JAFDJF010000386.1, read as the reverse complement.
CATGAAGATCGCCCAGGTCCTGGCAAAATATACCATGGCCGAGGCAGACGAGTTGAGAAAGGCTGTCGGGAAGAAAAAGCCCGAGGTCCTGGCCAGGCACAGGGCCAGGTTCGTTGATGGGGCCACTGAAAACGACGTTAACCCCAAAACGGCTAAAACGCTTTTTTCATTAATCGAAAAATTCGGAGGATACGGGTTCAACAAGTCCCATTCCGCTGCCTACGCCCTGATAGCATATCAAACCGCCTATCTTAAGGCCCATTATCCAGTCGAATTCATGGCAGCGCTCCTGACACAGGATATGGGGAACCAGGACAAGACCATAAAAAATATCGCTGAATGCCGGGAAATGGGGATTGAAATCCTGCCCCCTGATATCAATGAAAGCCAGGCCGATTTTTCAGTCGTGGACGACAAAATCCGCTTTGGTCTTGCCGCTGTCAAGAATGTGGGCCTGAAGGCTGTGGAATCGGTCATTGAAGAAAGGGAAAAGCACGGACCTTACCATGATCTTGTCGAAATCTGCACCAGACTTGTCGGATCCAAAGTCAATCGCAGGGTACTTGAAGGTCTGATCCAGTGCGGGGCCTTTGATTCCACCGGCGTATACCGATCCAGACTTTTTGCCGCCCTTGACGACGTGCTCAAATTCTCCGGTACAAATCACGATCCGAACCAACTCAATATGTTCGGGACCCCGGACCTGGCCAACGGTGTTTCCATGGGCCTCTTTGATTTCCCGGAAGTCGATGAATGGAGTGAAAAAGAGCTGCTCAGAAAGGAAAAAGAAGCCCTCGGCTTTTATATCACAGGGCATCCCCTGGCCGGGTTCGGCAGGGAAATAGAACGGGTTGCCACTTGTGTTGTCCAGGAACTCATAAATCAAAAGGATAAAAGCCACGTAAAAATTGCCGGAGTTGTGGAGGAACTCAAGCTGAAACGGACCCGGCGGGGCGACAAGATGGCGGTCCTTAGAGTGGAAGACCTCACCGGCTCAACCGAAGTCATTATATTTCCGGAGCTCTTCAGCAAGACAGCTCCGCTGCTCAAGGGCGATGAGCCCCTGTTTATCAGCGGGAGTGCCGAGATCGGTGACAACTCTGCCAAAATTATTGCCCAGGAAATCGTCACACTGAATTCAATCAGGCAGGCAGCTGTAAGGGCTATTGAGGTCAGACTCGACCAGGAAGGCATCACACTGGAACTCCTGGAAGATATACGGAATGTTGTTTTCAGATTCCCGGGAAAATGCAGACTGCTGTTCAAGGTGGACGGACCAGACGGAGAGGAGATTATTATCGCAGCGGATGATCGTTTCAGCGTCCTGTCCTGCCGCGAACTCATTGAGGAGATAGAGATCCTTACCGGGAGTAAGGTTCGTGAAATACTTTAGGAGGCTGTCCGAGAATGCCCTTTCCCCCAAACTCTTTGTCATGCCCGAAAAAATTATCCTCGGAATATCAACTATATGC
>JAFDJF010000024.1 GCA_019307645.1 Deltaproteobacteria bacterium | reverse complement strand
CCCACGCTCGAAGCCCTGCGATCTGCTTCCGATCGCCATGCTCAACTCTTGCTCACACATCATCACCTCATATTTACCCCTCTTTCTCAGGTTGATATCAACGCCTATCCCGGCAATGTGGCCGTCGAAGCCGTCAAAGGCGGGATATCAGTGGTTTCAGTTCACACAAACCTGGATGTCGCAGCAGGTGGTATAAATGATATCCTGGCAGAGCTTCTGGGGCTTCAACAGGTGGAGGTTTTAGAGGAAAAGATCGGGGTTGATGGCGCGGGTCTGGGAAGAGTCGGGGATTTGCCCAAGGCCGCGATGTTGACGTCCGTAGTTGAGGATGTCAGGCAGGTATTTGGCTCTGATAAACTGAGACTGGTTGCCGAGGGTGATGTCCGGATTCGTCGAATTGCCGTCGTGGGGGGCTCCGGTGGCGGACTGACTTATCGTGCTTCAGAAAAAGGGGCCGATCTGTTAATAACTGGTGACGTGGGCCATCATCACGCCCTGGAGGCCAAGTCAGTGGGTATTGCCTTGATCGATGCAGGTCATTTTGAGACGGAAATGGTGGCCTTCAGGGGATTTTCCGAACGCCTGAGAGGCCTGATCGATGAACTGGGTTGGGGTGTTGAGATAGAGACGTTCGAGGATGAAAATGACCCCCTGAAAAACGGGCTGGAAGGTAATTCTCAGGCATTTTGAGTATCCGAACTCGCGTGTTTTGTTAATAATGACCATTGAGCCAATTTCAAAACGTCCCATTTTGACCAATCTCAGCGTTGGGCGAAAATTTTAATCCTCAAAATACTTCATGTATTCCTGCGGTTAAAATTTTCGCCCGCCCCCGCTCAAAGTCCGGGATCTTCGACTTGACCTTGACCAAAATGAAACGTTTTGAAACGGGCTCCATTTATAAGGGTTTGTGAGGAGAAAAAATTGGAAACAATCATAAAAAATTTGATAAGCCTTCAGGATTGTGATTTTCAGCTAACGGATATCAGAAGGAAAAAGGCCGAAGGGCCTGCCAGGATAAACGCTCTTGAGAAAGACCTGAAGCTGGTGGAAAGCCAAACGGATGAGGAGGAAAGCAAGGTCGATACCATCAAACGTGAAAGACGACAGATTGAACAGGATATCGAAGACCTTGAAAGCCGGGCAGAAAAAAGCAGAGAGAAGTTGGCCAACATAAAATCAAACAAGGAATACGGAGCCGCGCTTAAGGAAATCGAGGATCTGGGACGAGAAAAGACACGTTCAGAAGACAGGGCCATTGAAATTATGGAAGAGGTCGAAGTCCTTGAAGCAAAATGCACTGCCAGTAAGGAAAAACGGGAAGAGTACAGGAAGAAGCTTGAACAGGGCCAAAAAGTCGTGGAGAAAGAGTTAAAGGCCCTGGGCCGGGAGCTTCGAAGTCACGAAAAAGAAAGAGCACGCATTCGTAAGGAAATTGACGAAACTCTTTTGAAAAAATATGACTATATCAGTGAGCACAGAGAGGGGATTGCTGTCAGTTCGGTTATCAAGGGTGTATGCCAGGCTTGCCATCTGGGCATCCCGCCACAGAAATTCAATGAGCTAATGCGTGGCGACGCACTGATGAATTGTCCACACTGCATGCGCATTATTTACTGGGGTGCCGACGAAAGATATGTAGAGAAGGTATAAGGTATAAGGCGTAAGGTATAAGGTTAAAAGACCAGCTTGCCCTCATCTCATGGGCAATAACACACCCAGGCTTAAACCTTGAACCGCACACCCAATACCATTAACCTTATACCGTATACCTTATTTCGTATGTCGGAGTAGAACAAATGACCGCTGCCCTGCCTTTTTGGCAAGGGAGAGGAAAGTCCGGGCTCCGCAGGACAGGGTGCTGGGTAACGTCCAGTCCCGGTGACGGGAAGGAAAGTGCCACAGAAAGTAGACCGCCCTGTCGGATATGTATAATGTCCGGCAGGGTAAGGGTGAAAGGGCGAGGTAAGAGCTCACCAGTCTCGCCGGTGACGGCGGGAGCTAGGTAAACCCCACCCGGAGCAAGACCAAATAGGGGAGCGTTTGAGGGCGGTCCGTCTGAGTTCCCGGGTAGGTCGCTTGATCCCGCTGGTAACAGCGGGGCTAGATGAATGGTCATTGTCCCGAAGGCGGGTGACTGCCTCGGGAAACAGAACCCGGCTTAAGGGCTGCTCCGACATACTTTACCCTAACGTTGCATAAATCCTGTCGACAAAAACCGTTCTGAACCTCATGTAGTGTGAACTACACTTCGGGCCAGAAAATCATGACTACACACACATTTCACGCACTCTAACACGTTTTTGTTCGAAGTTTTATGCAACGTTAGGGTTTAATCACTGGTTAATGGTTAGGGCTCGCGCAAGAATGTGAAGTTATTTTTACGCGAACCCTAAAAGATCTGCTTCAGGGAGGGCTTGAACATATGTTTGTGGTTGCAAATTTTCTGGTTGCTGTTGCGAAGATGATGGATATTATTTTAAGCCTATATATGTGGATTATTATCGGTCGGGCAATTATCTCCTGGGTGAATGCCGACCCGTATAATCCCATTGTCCGGTTTTTGATTTCCGCTACCGAACCGGTTCTTTATCCTGTCAGACGCAGACTTCCAATGCTTGGAGGCATAGACTTTTCCCCAATTCTTGTGATTCTTGCCATTATTTTTGTTCAGACTTTTCTTGTACAGAGCCTCATACAAATTGCTTCGCGTCTCGGATGACGGATGAATGTCAATCGTGCCGGAGAACAGTCAAACGGACATTCGCATCAAGGTTCTGCCGAGGGCTTCAAGAAATCAGGTTGTTGGTATTGACGGCGGTGTATTGAAAGTGAAATTGACTGCTCCGCCTTTAGAGGGTAAGGCCAACAAGGCCTTGCGGCAATTCCTTGCCAGGAAACTGGGGGTGCCAAAAAAGGATGTTGAGATTGTTTCAGGAGAAAGGTCGAGGATAAAATTGATTCGGATTCACGGACTTTCACCTGAAGATGTAAATGTGAGGCTGGAAGTGTGATTTAGATTATTTGTCTTTCAAGATCTCTATCATTGCGGCGTGAATAAAAGGATTGGCTGCAACGACGGTATTTAGGTACGGCGTGTAAGACTCCCCCTGAAACGTGGACAACCTGCCTCCCGCCTCTTTCACAATGACTGCCCCCGCTGCAGTGTCCCAGGGTTTGAGATCCTGTTCCCAGAACCCGTCCAGTCTACCCGCGGCCACATAACACATGTCTATGGCCGCCGACCCTGGCCTCCGAACGCCCTGGGCCATCACAACCATTTTTTCTAAGAGCGCCATAACCCTTTCCGGCCTTTCATGGATATCATAAGGAAAGCCTGTGGCCAGCAGGGCTTCTTTCAAGTTCTGCGTTTTGGATACTTTTAAGGGCTCTTTGTTGAGAAAGGCGCCTGTGCCTTTTGCGGCTTCAAAGAGTTCGTTCATAAACGGATTGTGGACGACGCCAAGGACAAGTTCTTTCTCAACCTCCAGGGCAATGGAAACGGCAAAAAATGGGAATCCATGGACAAAATTGGTTGTCCCGTCCAGTGGATCAATCAGCCACGTGCGTTTGGATGTATGCTCCTGCCCCCCGGCTTCTTCCGCAAGGATGTTGTCTTGAGGAAATTTTAGGCGAAGGATTTCCAGTATCGTCTGTTCCGCTTGAAAATCTGCTTCGGTTACAAGATCGATGTCGCCTTTTTTTGTGATGTGACTGACCTGGCCGAACAGACGGCTTAATATTATTCCTGCGGTTTTCGCCGCCTCTTTTGCAGCGTTAAGTTCTTTCTGCCACATGGTTAACTCTCGAATGATTTTTTCTGTCTTTTGAGAGGAGGTCCAATCATTATAATGGGTGATTTTCGTTTCTCAGCAGAAATACATCGCTCAATTTAACTTGACAATGCAACATCGTGGTGTTATTAAAAAAGGCTTTTTAAATATAGTGGGTTACCCACCAAAACACCACTCGGGCACTACATAAGCAATTGCTTTTATTTAAGAGCTCCTTGTCCCAAGCGAGGACGCAGAACGTCCGGATCCGCCGGGACCAGAGATAGTCCCTGATAAGGGAAAAGACCGAAAGGAGAATGTTAATGAAATACTATGAAACACTTTATATTATCAACCCTAATTTGTCCGATGAAGAATACCGCGACGTTGTAACCAAGTTCAATAATGTTGTTGAGAAGAAAAAGGGTGTGGCCATCAATGTAGATGAATGGGGCAAGAAAAGCCTGGCTTACAAGATTAAAAAGTTCGATAAGGGCTATTATGTACTTTCGAAGTATTGCGGTGAGGGTGATTTTGTCGCGGAATTCGAGCGGGATATGAATCTGGATGAGAGGATCCTCAAATTTCAGACAATCAAGTTGAGTGACCAGGTAGACCCCGAGGAACTGAAAGCCGAAGCAGAAGAAGTCAAAAAGAAGGAAAACGAGAAGGCCGAGGCTGCAGAGGAAAAAAGTTCTGAAAAAAAGACTGAATCCGAAACCAAGCAAGAGGGAAACGATGGCGTACAATAGGACATACAATCGCGGTGGGGCCGGCCCCGGCAAATTCAAAAGAACTTATCACAGAAGAAAAGTATGTAAGTTTTGTGCGGACGGCAGCCTCGTAATCGATTATAAGGATCCCCGGACTCTCAGGTATTTCACAACCGAACGGGGCAAAATTACTCCAAGCAGGATTTCCGGTAATTGTGCCAAACACCAGCGGGAACTGGGGCTGGCCATTAAAAGGGCCAGGAAGATGGCATTACTGCCTTACACAACATCCCTTGTGAGATAGACCATAGCCCCGATCCTCCCGGAATAACTCCGAAGATTGATTTAAACGCTCTTTGGTTCGCAAATCCTGAGATCCCATGAAAAAGACAGATGTACTGGGGTGTGTAGGCTTGGCCGCCTTTATTCTCTTTGCTTCTGCGTTAATCCCCCTTTTCGGCCCTTTTTTTTGCCTGCTGACCCCGTTACCATTCCTCTTTTATTCAACCAAACTGGGCCTTCAAGAGGGCATAAAGCTCGCTCTTCTGGCAATCCTTGGCATTGGCCTTATTGCCAAACTGGCAGGACAACCCCAAATTATTTTGTTCGGTATTGAACTCAGTGCATTGGGCCTCGCTTTATCGGAGCTTTTCAGAAGGAGGCTTGGTGTGGGCCAGACGATCCTTTTTGCAACCCTGTTTATGATATTGCTGAGCCTGGGCTACCTCTTTATCCTCGGTCTTTCAAAGGGTATGGGTCCGTTCGAGATGATGCTTGACTATCTGTACGGTCACCTGAAAGTCACCATAGAGGCCTACGAAACGATGGGAATGCCTCTGGAGAATGTCGCTGAACTTGAGAAATACGGAAAGGCATTTATTGACACTGTCTACCCGTCCCTGATGATAATCGGCGTTGGATTTGCTGTCTGGCTCAATGTGATCATGGCCAGGCCGGTTTTCAGGATGGGCAATTTAAGGTATCCCGAATTTATTCCCTTGGACCGCTGGCAGACACCTGAAGGTATGATTTGGGGAGTGATTGTTTCAGGTTTTGCTTTATTTTTACTGCCAGGGGTTATACAATCGTTGGCAGCAAATGTTTTGATTGTTCTAATGGTCATATACTTGTTCCATGGGCTGTCCATCATTTTGTTTTTTCTGAATAAATACCGTCTACCGTCCTGGGTCAGGATAGGCGTCTATTTTTTGATTGTTGTTCAACAGCTTTTTCTGCTGCTTCTGGCTTTTGCCGGACTTTTTGATCAGTGGGTAGATTTTAGAAAACTTCGCAGGGAATCAGAGAGTTAAATCCTTTAAAGGTGCCTGATGAACATGCTGGAGTTTTATTTGAAGATGGAGGATAAATAACAATGGAAGTCATTTTGAGACAGGATTTGGATGAACTGGGCCTGGAAGGGGATATTGTCAATGTCGCAAAGGGATACGCACGTAATTATCTGATGCCGAAAGGCCTTGCCCTTGAAGCCAGTCTGGAGAATATTAACTCCCTTGAGCTGCAAAGAAAAAAGATTGAGGTCAGAAGGTTAAACGCAAAGGAGAATGCCGAGAAAGTTAAACAACAGATAGAAGAAATGGAGATTACCTTCGAGCACAAAGCAGGTGAAGAGGGGAAACTGTACGGCTCGGTTACCAGTATGGACATTGCATCCCATCTTGAAAGCAAAGGGATTATCATTGATCGTAAGAAAATTGTTCTGGAAAAGCCCATAAAAGAACTTGGAGAATTCGAGGCCAAGGTCAAAATCTATCCCGAAGTGACGGGTGAGATAAAGGTAAAAATTGTCCCTGAAAAAGGAAAAGAGGAATAAGTGCCTCAGGCAATAGAGAAAACAGCGCCCGCTTATCTGAAAGTCCCCCCCCACAACATCGAGGCTGAAGAGGCGATCCTTGGCGGCATATTGATGAATAATGATGCTATGAATCAGGTCATGGATATCCTGTCCGCTGATGATTTCTACCGCGAGGCCAACATGCATATTTTTGAGGGAATGGCTGAGCTGTATAATCAGGGTGAACCGATTGATATTATTACCCTCTCTCAATATCTAAACCGTAAAAAACTTGAGGAAAAGGCAGGTGGGCCTGATTATCCCGCCTCGCTGGCGGAGGCTGTTTCCACCTCTGCAGGAATCACTTTTCACGCCGAGATCGTCAAAAGTCTTTCTTTGCGAAGGAGACTGATCGGTAAATGTTCGACAATCTCTGAGGCCTGTTTTCAGAATTGGGAAGAAACCGAAGACCTTCTTGAGATGGCTGAACAGTCCATCTTTGAGATTTCGGAGGAACAGGTCAGAGAAGGATTTCATAGCCTGAAGGACGTGATCACCGGCAGTTTCAAAAAACTTGAGAGTACGGCGGCCTTTGATGGGTATGTAACCGGCGTTCCCACTGATTTTAGGGATTTCGATCGTCTGACAGCAGGTCTGCAGCCTTCAGATCTGATCATTATTGCGGGCAGGCCAAGTATGGGAAAGACGGCTTTTGCTTTGAATATCGGTTACAATGCGGCCAAAAAGACAGGGAAAGGGGTTGCTGTTTTCTCTCTGGAAATGTCCAGACAGCAGCTGGGCATAAGGCTTCTGGGGTTTGATGCCAGGATAGACGCCACCAAGCTGAGAACCGGAAACCTGCGGGGCAAGGAATGGGAAGCCTTGACCCACTCGGCAAACCGCCTTTCCGAGCTGCCCATCTTTATCGATGACAGTTCCGGTATAAGCGTGCTTAAGATGAAGGCAAAATGCAGGAGATTGAAGAAAAAGGATGACCTGGCCCTTATCATAGTTGACTATATCCAGTTGATTCAGGGCAGGAAATCCGCAGAGTCGAGACAACTGGAGATGTCGGAAATTTCAAGGTCTTTAAAGGCCATGGCCAAAGATCTCGATGTGCCTGTCATTGCCCTGTCGCAGTTGAACAGGAAAGTGGAAGACCGGCCCAACAAGCGACCGCAGCTGGCAGATCTGAGGGAAAGCGGTGCCATCGAACAGGATGCGGATGTGATCGCCTTTATCTACAGAGACGAGATGTACAATCCCGACTCGGAAGAGAGTCGGAATATCGCTGAGATTATTATCGGCAAGCAGAGGAACGGTCCTATCGGGAAGTTCAAGTTGACTTTCAGAAAGGAGTTGACCGCTTTTGGGAATTATATTGAAGAAGTCCCAACAACGTAACCCGAGAAATAGGCTATCGAGAAAGTATTTGGTAAAACAGGTGGCCTGAAGGCCAGTCACCAGAAGCGGCTCCAGAATCTGTACCGCCGCAGAATACCCCGCCGTGAAATTATTACTCACGAGCTAACCCGCCAGATTTCCTCCATTTCTCGTGAAATTAAGAGACAAGTTGCTTTGCTGATGACCCGGAAAGGGGATGTTGTCTATGTCATCGTGGGAGATCATAAACACATCTGGATTCCTGACCTCAGCAGGGTCAGGCTGGGACCGGGGCGTCTCAAGGGGCTTCGATGCATCCACACCCATCTGGACGGGGAGTCATTCTCAGACGAGGATATTACAGACCTTGTGCTACTCGGTCTTGATCTGATGGTGTGCGTCCAGGTGGATGAAAAGGGGATTCCGGGATCTATTTCCTACGCAAATATTCTGCCTTCCAACCAAAACGGAAAGGGGTGGATTGTCAATCGCGTCCCTGATATCGGCCGGCTGGATGTCGATTTTATTGAAATGATCCAGTCGCTTGAGGAGGAGCTGGCCAGGACCCGGGGCGCACGGGCTGTAGGCAAGGAGGAGAGAGCCCTTCTGGTTGGTGTTACGACCGGTCCCAGGTGGCAGGAGGAAGAATTCCTGGACGAACTGGAGGACCTTGCGGCCTCTGACAACATAGAGGTGGTTGGGAAAGTGGTTCAGCGTATAAAAAAGGCAGATTCCCGTTTTTTGATCCGGAAAGGTAAGCTCATGGAACTGGTCCTCCGGTGTTTCCAGACCGGCTCCGGCTTCTTGATCTTCAACAATGAGCTGACACCCGCCCAAGTGAAAAGCTTAACGGATTTTACGGAGTTGAAGATTATCGACCGAAGTCAGCTTATCCTTGATATATTTGCCAGGCGGGCCGTGACCAGGGAGGGGAAGATCCAGGTGGAACTCGCCCAGTTGAAATATTTGCTTCCAAGGCTGGCTACCAAGAACACGGCAATGTCCAGGCTGACCGGAGAGATTGGTGGCAGGGGCCCCGGTGAGACAAAACTGGAAATCAACAGGCGCCGCGTTCGGGAGCGGATATCAAGGCTGAATCAGGAGTGGAAAGGTATCAAGAGGCAGAGAGAGGACAGGAGAAAGCTGAGAAACCAGAGAAGCCTGCCGGTTGTCTCCATTGTGGGGTATACCAATGCCGGGAAATCGACGCTTTTAAACACCCTGACCCACAGTAATGTGGGCGCCCGGAACCGCCTTTTTGAAACACTGGATCCCAGCAGCAGGCGTTTGAGGTTTCCCAGGGAGAGGGAGGCGATCATCACGGACACGGTCGGTTTTATCAGGAACCTGCCCGGAAGCCTGATGGAGGCCTTTGCCGCAACACTGGAAGAACTGCACGATGCGGATTTGTTGATCCATGTAGTTGATACCACAAGCCCCCGCTTGGATGAGCAGATAAAGACCGTTGAACAGATCCTGGAAGATCTGGATCTCGTTCGTATTCCCACCCTCATGGTGTTCAATAAGGCTGATCGCCTGAGCCATGAAGAGGTCAGTGTTCTGGCAAAAAAAAAGGGAGGGATTGCCATCTCAGCAATTCACCCTCCCAGTCTGTCAGAATTAACGATTCAGATTGAGGCCCTTATGTGGCCGAGCTCTGCCAACCCGGAGTCTTGATTATCTTGCCTGTTCTGGACATTACAAGGCATTCGCAGTTCGGAATGGAATTAATGAATTTGACCCCGGCAACCGGCTTCATGACAAATACGCTTGTTGACAGGGCGTCGGCATCCATGGCCGTGTCAGCCAGGACAGATACGCTGGCGCTCGAATGAGGAGACATCCCGGTCTTGGGGTCTACAATGTGGTGAAACATCTTTTCCCTGTCAAAATAGACTTCATAGTTGCCGGAAGTGGCAACCGCACCGTCGGTCATGTGGATGATATCGGGGTATTCTTTCTTTTTTTGCGGATCTTGAATGGCCACGGTCCAGTGCTTTTTGTCGCGGCTGGCGCCACTGGTCCTTATATCCCCTCCTGCATTGATCAGGTGATCTTTTAACTGGTGGCGGGAAAGGACTGTTGATGCCCTGTCAACAATGTACCCCTTTGCAATACCGTCCAGGGTAATGCCCACCCCCGGCTTCTTAAACCGGATTGTCCGGCCTTTAAGCTCAATCTTGTCAGAGCCAACCAGGTTGAGGGCCCTGTCCAATTCGGTGTTGTCAGGAAACGCTGTTTTCTTCGCAGCAAAATTTTTCTTGAAAAGATCGATTACCGGTTTTACCGAAATGTCAAAGGTCCCGTGGCTGATTTGGTAATAATTGAGCGAACTGGCGACGACTTCCGCAACTTCAGGTGGAATATCATTCTGGAATCCTTCATTATTTAACTGGGCCACTGCTGTTGTATGATCAAAGCGGTTCATCAGTCCTGTCAGCCTGTCTATTTCTTCAAAGGCGTGACCCATAGCCTCTTCAGCCTTATCTCTGGATGAGTGGAAAAGGGTCATGGAAACATAGGTGCCCATGGCTGATCTGGTCTCCGAAACTTTGTAGGTTTTGTTGTTGAATTTAACTGCTTCGGCCGTGGCTGGAAGGATGCCGGCCGAAGTTACGCCCAGGCCGAGCAGGCCGGAGAGTTTTAAAAAAGCTCTTCGATTCATTGCTTCGTGTGTCTGGGATAAGGGACTGTGTTTTTCCATCCTGTTCCTCCGCATTTTATTACTTGATACCTTTCCCATAAGGAAGATATCAGACTTGAATTGTCCCGAAAAAAGAGTGTGCAGTTATGTAAATGAACTTGAAATTCAAAAACCTACCTGCGCATAAGCTGGATTTGCAAGCCCATTATTTTTAAAATTTGAGTATGGCACATATTTTTAAGATATGCAAGCCACTTCGTGTATTTTCCTGCGATTCATAACAATTAAGCGCTTCGCCAAAATGGCATTAGCTTAAGGATTTTCAAAAAAATCCTCAGCCCTGTGAGACACATTGGTCTTAAGTTGATGTCATTGATATCAGGGCAAAATGTGGCAGAAGTTTGTTGCGTCGAACTTCTACCACCAGGTGATGACCTTGTCGTGGTCAAAGATAATATCGATCAATTTTTCATAATCCGTCGAGTCATCGAGTCTGATTACAGTAGATTCCTGCCCATGCGTCGTGCCAAGTGCGGACAGGAGTGCGTTGGTAATATCATCCAGGTCTGTTTTCAATATGTGTAGTATTTTCATGCTATGCGCCTAAAAGGGAATGATGAGGTCCATGCTTTTCAGATTTTCCGCGATATCTTTAAGGCTCATGTATTCGAAACCGTATTCCTCTGCGTTGGCTTTGTTATCGGAGTAGTAGTGGGCTTCCATGTCTTCAAACCAATCAAGGTTATCCCTGTACTTCTCGGACATTTCCACCTCCACGCCCAGTACGAACATGTGAACAAAAAAATTTTCAACCGCCAGTCCCAGACTGCTGCGGGAACCTTCAAACAGGTCTTCTTTTCTACGGATCAGGAAAGCGACATGCTTGATGTTTTCCATTATATTCCCCCTAAAAGACCACGTAGCGATCGCAATCGTCGATCAATTCAGCATGCACGGCCTGCGTGGTATAGTTTTTTTCGCCAATGCCGGGGGCAGGCGGTTTGAGACCGTGGCCTTCAAACCCCACTTTGCAGACAGACATTTTGAGTCCTTCAAACTCGATGAACTGTGGGTCCTGGGTTAGTAGAATCCCCAAATGGGAGAAAAATAACGTGACCTCAATCCCTTTGTTCTTTGCCGCCCTGCAAAGCTTGATGACCTTATCAAAGTGCTTGTTGGAAGAAACAAAGATTCCCAGGGATTTGGACATACGACTCACTCCTGAACATGAATATATGGGAAAATGCTTAGGGTTCGCGCAAAAATAAATTCACATTTTTGCGCGAGCCCTCACCACGGGAAGCTATACGCACCGATGTGAAAAGTCAAGGTCTTCATGGTGTTCAGCCGGTTAAGCGAACAACTGATGCTGTTTGTAAATTGACACTGCCAAATCGTTCGCGTAAATGGACGGAACGTATCTCTGAGTCAGGTTGGGAAGCAGACCGAAAACGATCTAACAAGGGTTGATAATGAAGGTTAGATTTTGGGGGACACGGGGTTCCATCCCTGTTCCGGGAAAAGATACCATCAATTATGGGGGAAACACCACGTGTGTAGAAATTACCCTCGAAAGCGGCCGGAGAGTCATTATCGACTCGGGAACAGGTATCAGAGCCCTTGGCGACCACTTGTCTTCAGAAGAAAACGCAGTGAATATCCATCTGCTTATCACCCACATCCACTGGGACCATGTGGCTGGTTTCCCATTTTTTGCCCCGATCCATGATCCGGCAACCAAGATATCAGTTGACGGTTTTCCCACCTGCATGAAAGGCCTGAAGATCCCCTTTGACAACAAAATGAGTAATGGTTTGTTCCCGGTTAAATTTGATGATCTCAAGGCCGAAATCAATTACCTCGACAAACTGAAGAGCGGGCCGCTCGAAGTCGATGGCGTGGTTATCGACAGCATCCCCCTCCGACATCCTCAGGGTGGATTTGGGTTTCGTTTTCGGGACGGGAAAAAGACGTTCGTCTTCCTTACGGACAATGAGCTTACAAAAGAGATGTTGGGCGGAAGTCATGCTGTAGACTATGTCTCATTCTGCAAAGATGCTGATCTCCTGGTCCACGATGCCCAGTATACCCCGGAGGAGATTGATGAGCGTCGGGGGTGGGGGCATTCAGACTATGTAACCGCACTTAATCTTGCCTCAGAGGCACACGCAAAACGATTAATCCTCTTTCACCATGACCCTTCCAGAAAAGACCCTGAGATAGCATCAATCGTGGCTCAATGCCAGGAGCTTGCCGGCAGGAATAATGATGGTATTGTTATTGATGCGGCTAAAGAAGGCGCTGAGTTGACTTGCTGACCAACCCGTCCTTATATTTTTACGTGAGCCCTAAGGGTTGATGGTTTCGTAAAAAGTCGCCAAGCGGGCATGTGTCAATTTAAATGTAATCACATGTAATTGAACATGGTTCGATTAATTCGAATCGCAACGGCTAAAAACAATTCAACTCGTTCTTTGATAATAAGAAAAGCATACATTGCGCGCCGTTTCCTTCTGTCCAGGGCGGATTCGTCCTCTGTTCTTGCCCTTCGGACAGCGGCGGCCCTAAGGATATTCAAACCGGTAGCTTTTAAGATTGCACAGAAGCGAACGGCTTTAATACCTCTAACCCTGAGGTGTTTAACTCCAGTCC
>JAFDJF010000023.1 GCA_019307645.1 Deltaproteobacteria bacterium | reverse complement strand
ATTACATGAAATGCCTTAGAAAATCCAGGGAAATCTGAAAAAACGTCAACTTTAGGAGGAGGGGGGACATCGTGCAGAACGTGCATTAAATCTCTTAGAGCTTAAGAATCTTTCAACCTGTGTTATCTGCCAGCAATCTCAGCAATCGATAAACCAGAAAATTTTTTGATAATGGGGACTTTGGGGACGTTGTTGACTAGCGTGACAAAGTAGGTGTGACGGCTCGAACAACTTTCAAATTTAAAGGTTCTAAGCATCGGCACCTTTCTTTCCTTGCGTAAGCCGGGGCGTTGGTTCAAAGAACGTGCATAAAAATATCAGTTAAATGAACAAGCCTAACCTGTGATCCCTGTTAGAGATCACAGCCTCAACCAAACCTGTGATAGGAGAGTGATTCCTTCAATCTCCCCGACGTTGTGATACTACCTTCTTGTCAAAGTTAACTTAAATTGACGAAAGGATGAAATCATCCGTTGTAGATTTGATGCTTTTCCTCCCCTCGAAATATGGTGATCCTTCCACCTAATCACCAATCGCTAAAGGTTCTCTGTTCTGAAATCCTGATTGCGGTTTCTTCCTTTAGTCTAATCCGGCTGCTTCCATGATATCCGGAACGATCTCCTCTTTTCCGATGGCCATGATATGCACCCCTGCACACATCTTTTCATCCTTTACCCGCTTGACCATGCGGCCGGCAATCTCTATGCCCTTTTCAAGCGCTCGTCCTTTGGGCGCAGAAGCCATTTCATCGATCAGTTCCTTGGGTACATTGACGCCGGCCACGTTCTTGTTCATAAACCGGGCCATGGGGGCCGATGTAAGCAGGATGATCCCTGCCAGAATTTTCACGGGAAACTGATTCGCATACTCCATAAACTTTTTGAAATTATCCAGATCATAGACCGCCTGTGTCTGAATAAACTCAGCCCCTGCATCCACCTTTTTTTCAAATTTGATGAGCTGCGGCTCAAGCGGGTTGGCCTCCGGAGTCACAATGGCGCCGGCACAAAAAGAGACATTCCCGTCCAGATCATTCCCTCCCAGGTCCTTTCCCTTTTCCAGTTTCCGGATTGTGGACAATAGCTGGCTGGAATCCAGATCAAAAACCCCAACCGCCTCTTTATGGTCACCCAGTATGACCGAATCGCCGGTGAGACAAAGGACATTATTTATCCCCCTGCTGGAAGCGAACATGAGGTCTGCTTGAAGAGCAAGCCGGTTTCTGTCTCTGCAGGTCATCTGTAAAATCGGCTCCCCTCCCATCTCTTTTACAAGAATGGCTCCCCCCAAAGATGGGAATCTCATAACAGAACTCTGATGGTCGGTTACATTCATGGCATCCACTTTGTCATTTAATAGTTCAATGTGGTGCCTCATTTTTTCAAGATTTGTCCCTTTAGGGGGCGCTACCTCAGAGGTTACGACAAACTTGCCTGATTCCAGGGCCTTTTTAAATGAGGATAGCATAGGTCGGGACTCCTTTCTTTGGTTTAGAATTGAATAACATTGTCATAAGTTATGTAGGGTGGGCTGCGCCCACCAAAATGTATAATGAATAAAACCTATCCGGTGGGCACAGCCCACCCTACATATGAAATAATTAGAAGGTCCTATGATGCGGCCAGAATAAACTTTCCCGGGCTCGGTTCAGCGCCATGGTGATCTCTGGGCTTCTGAAGTTTTCTCATTGAATCGAGCCGACCCAGCTCACTGAGCCGGTTGTATATGAGTGTCCAGGCACAGTCCTTATTTTTGTCAATCTCGCACATGCCGTCACTCGTCCCACCACAAGGTCCGTTTACAAGACCCTTATGGCAGGAAGTGACAGGACAAATACCGCCCGTTTCACCAATGATGCATGCGCCACACTGGGTGCATATTTCGTCAAACCGACCCACGCCTGTTTCTTTCCCAATGAAGAGCGTGTTGAGAGCCGGCACAGTAACCCTTTTCATCTGCCTTGCTATAGTCTGGACACCAAAGGCACATGTCATTACCAGCAAAACATCGGCCTGCTCAATTTGCTGCCCGTATTCGTTCAGGGCCTCCCCACTCATGTTGTCACAGGCAACAGGCAACACCACATGACCGGTAACCATTCTACCTTTGGCAATCAAGTTCTCCTTCATGGCCTCTACCTGTGCCATGCCGCCTGTACTGGTAAGGGTTACACATGTACCACACCCGATGATAAACACCCTTCCCAGATCCTCCAGGAGTTGCTCGATCTCTTCTTCTGATTTCTGCTGCGTAATAGATCGTATCATGGTTATCTCCTATTCTTTCTCAAGATCACACCTAAGACACCTCACTGCCTCCAAAAGTGCCTGATCCTCAGTGAAACCTGTTTCTACCTCTCTGAAATCCTTTACCCTGTCTTCGGAACTTTCAAGCTTGATCTCAATTCTGGGTTTATCTTCCACTGTTTCATCGTCAAGGGCCAGACCCACATCTTCTCTCATTGAAGTCTTCTCATCAAAGATCTCAACCCGTCCCTTATCGCCCATAAGAAATTTTTCTATGGCAAGAGCTGCCCGCCTGCCTGAAGCAATAGCCTGAATCACAGTACTTGGCCCGGTAGTAAAATCACCACCGGCAAAAATACCGGGTACATTTGTAGCCAGGCTGTTTTCATCCACCACAAGGCTGCCCCAAAGGGCCCTTTCAAGCTGCTCGTCTTTAGATAAAAACGAAACATCAGGCGCTTGGCCCACAGAGACAATCACAGCATCGGCATCTATCAACTCTAATGTATCCTCATCCACACTAAGTCGTGAACCGCCTTCTTCATCAAAAATCGTTTGACTACGCACAAACTCCATTCCGGAGACCTTTGCTCCATCATGCACAATGCGCTTCGGGGCCCATAACGGGTTGATCACCACACCCTCTTCAATGGCTTCCTCTATATCCTTTTCCCAGGCAGGCATTTCTTCAACAGTTCTGCGATAGTAAATCTGTACGTCCTGGGCCCCAACTCTAAGAGCGGTTCGGGCCACATCCATGGCAACATTACCGCCGCCAATCACAATAACCTTTCCCTCCAGTTTAATCTTTTCACCCGTTCTCATATCTGACAGGAATTGAAGACCATGGAAGAGACCTTCAACCCCTTCATCCTCTCCAGGTATCCCCATCTCCAAACTAGACTGGGCACCCGCAGCAATGAATGCAGCGCTAAAGCCTTCTGACATCAAGTCATTGACCGTGCGGTTTGCATCAATAGGTGAGTCATAAATGATTTCAACCCCACACCGTCTGATATATTCAATTTCTTGCTCAATTATTTCGCATGGAAGCCGGAACTCCGGTACAGTAATGGCAAGCATCCCTCCACCAACGGGCTGCCCCTCATAGACCGTTGCCTTGTAGCCCATTTTTGCTAAATAATAACCACAAGTCAGACCTGCAGGCCCTGCACCCACAATAGCCACTTTTTGATTTTTTGTTACGGGAAAAGGCTTTTGGGGGAGGCCTATGTTTTCAAAATACCAGTCCGTGGCAAACCGCTTGAGCGTTCGGATGGCAACAGGATCGTCCAGTTCGCCCCGACGACATTTGAATTCACATGGATGGATACAGATCCGACCACACACCGCTGGGAACGGATTTCTTTCTCTGATAATATCTACGGCCTTTTCATATTTACCGACGGCGATGGCAGCAACATAGTTGGGAACATCAATCCCTGCAGGACAGGCATGCTGACACGCGGAGATAACCATGGAATCACATGTTGCACCGGCACAGCGGCTTTCGAGAATATGATCCGTATACTCCTTCTCAAAATATTTCAGCGTAGAAATAGCCGGTTTGGCACATGTCTGCCCAAGCCCGCACAGAGAGGTCTTTGTGATAGTGTCTCCGATTTCTTTAATGGTATGGATATCAGACAACTTACCCTTTCCCTGTGTGATTCGAGTCAATACCTCCAATAACTGGGTTGTACCCAGGCGACACGGTGCACATTTTCCGCAGGATTCCGATTGGGTAAAGCTCAGAAAAAAACGGGCAATCTCCACCATACAATTGTTTTCATCCATTACGACCATTCCGCCTGAACCCATTATAGAGCCCACCCGCTGCAGCGTGTCGTAATCAATAGGAAGATTCAAATATTGGGCCGGTACACAACCTCCTGACGGTCCTCCCATCTGGACCGCCTTGAACTTCCTCCCTTTGAGGATGCCGCCACCAATATCAAAAATCACTTCTTTGATGGTAACACCGATTGGGACTTCAACCAGTCCTGTGTTATTTACCTTCCCCACAAGAGAAAAGATCTTGGTCCCTTTACTCTTTTCAGTGCCGTATTCGGTATACCAATCTACTCCATTCCTGATGATTAGAGGTATGTTTGCCCATGTCTCAACATTGTTGATATTGGAAGGTTTTCCATCCAGCCCTTCCTGAGCCGGAAAAGGTGGTCGAGCCCTCGGCATTCCCCTTTTTCCTTCAATAGAGGCCATAAGCGCAGTTTCTTCACCACAGACAAAGGCCCCTGAACCCATCTTCAAGAGGATATGGAAATTGAACTCTGTTCCCAAGATGTTTTTACCTAAAAGACCGGCTTCCTCCATCTTCCCTATTGCAATGGCGAGGTGCTCAACAGCGATGGGGTACTCTTCCCTAACATAGACATATCCGAACTCCGCACCCATTGCATAGGCACCGATAAGCATCCCTTCAAGCACAGCATGTGGATCACCTTCAAGAACCGAACGATCCATAAAGGCACCGGGATCACCTTCATCTGCGTTGCATATGACATATTTTGGTTGTCCCTCCGCTTCGCGTGCAAATTTCCATTTGACACCAGTGGGGAAACCCGCCCCCCCTCTGCCGCGCAATCCAGCATCAATAACGTCCTCGATTATTTGTTCAGGCGTCAGCTTTGTCAGGGTCTTGATAAATGCCTGATACCCCCCTGCAACAATGTAGTCCTCAATGCTTGTGGGATCGATTTGTCCACAATTGGCAAGCACACGTCGAACTTGTTTTCCAAAAAAGGGTATATCCTTTTCGCGTGCGATCTTTTCACCTGTAAATGAGTCCGTGTACAAAAGCCGTTCGACAGTCTTTTTCTTTTCAAGTGTATCGGAGATTATCTCCGACACATCCTGAGGTTCGACCTGGCAATAAAAAATGTCCTGAGGTTCAATTGCCATGACAGGTCCATTTTCGCAAAACCCTCTGCACCCGGTTTTTTTGATCATGACCGAATTTTCCAGCCCTCGTTCTGCAAGTTCCTGTTCAAAGGCATCAACAAGATCGAGAGAACCGCCGGCACGGCATCCTGTACTGCAACACACTTTTACGACATCTTTGGAAGGGTCACGTTGAGCCAGAATGCTTTCCCGAAAAGCCTCAAACTCCGAAGGGTCTTTAATTTTCTTCATCCCCATAATCCGTTACTCCTCATCCTTTTCAAAACCATGCTGGGCTAAAATACTGTTTACTTTTACGGGTGAAAGCTTTCCGAAATAGGTTTTGTTTACCATCATGGTGGGTGCAAGGGCACAGGCCCCAAGGCAGGCCGTGGTCTCAAGCGAGAATTGATAATCTTCCGAGGTTTCTCCGTCCTCAAGCTTAAGGTCAGATTTCATCATCCTCAAGAGGCTATTCCCCCCTTTGACGTGACAAGCCGTACCCCGACAGACCTTGAGCACATACTTTCCCTTGGGCTGGAGAGAAAATCCGGCATAAAACGTGATTACCCCCTGAACTTCTGTTGGAAAAAGATTTAGAGCTTCAGCAATCGGTTCAATAGACTCCGGCGGGATATAACCGCATTCCTCTTGAATTTCCTGTAACAGAGGGATAAGGCCCCATTTTTCACCCTTGTGATCGGCAATGATGGCCGTAAGCCTGCCCCAATCGATTTCTCTTTTTTCCATAATCAAAGCTCTCTTTTGTTTGTGATTATAAGGTGTAAGGTAACAACTGTTTACTGGTCTCTGATTACCAGTCACTGATCACCGATCACTGTTCACCGAGTCCTAACCACTCCTGTCCCTTTAGACTTTTCGACCTTTTGACCCTTTGACCTTTCTTTTCACTGCCTTTCAATCTTCACCTGGCATGCCTTCAGGCCCGCCTTATTCAGCCGGGTTAACTCAATCAATTGGAGGGCATCATTATTATGAAACGCTACAGGGACGAAAATGAGCCCTTGAACCAGGTTCCTGTTTACTTTTACCTCTCTAGCTATGGACCCGCTTGGGGATGATATCCTGACGATATCTCCATCTTCTAAGCCGAGTCCGGCTCCATCCTCAGGCGCCAGCTCTACTTCACCATTTGATTCAAGACCACGAATTCGTGCCGAATGGCTTGTCCGGGTCCCACTTCCCAGATGGTACCGCTGTGACCCCAAAATAGCCTTAAAATCATAGCCTGCATGAAACTTCCCATTCTCAGCATGCGCTATTGGGGAAAATGGAATCGGTTCCCCCTTTCCTTCGGGATTAAAAACGCCCATCCTACTGGTGTTTTTTACCCAGGAAATCCTTCCGTTCAGTCCTGTTTCCTCGTACATGGGTACCAGATGATGGATTTCTTTTCTTATTTTTTCTAAAGATGAATATGTCTCGGAAGAACCCATTCGGCCATACAAAAGGTCAAGGATCTCCCAGTCCGGTTTCGCCTCCCCTGGAGGTGGGACGGTCGGTTCAAAAGACTGAATTCTTCCCTCAAGATTCGTAAAAGACCCGCCTTTTTCACTGAATGCAGCACCAGGCAGAACGACATCGGCAATCTTATGGGTTTCAGTGGCAAGGATATCCTGAACCACCAGAAAATCTAAATTACCGAGTGCCTTCTGTACACGTTCCCGCTGAGGAAGGCTGCGAAGTGGATTTTCACCCATAATAAACAGTGCTTTTAAATTCCCATTTTCAGCCTCCTCTATCATGCGAATCATGTTGAGTCCCGGATCCGGTGATAGTTTAACGTCCCAGTTCTTCTCCCATTGTTTCCGTCCCGCCTCATTATTAATGAGCTGGCCACCGGGGAGAGCATAGGGAATCGCTCCCATATCCCCTGCTCCCAACTGATTATTTTCTTTTGCAAGAACATAAATTCCGCCGTTTTTATGCCCTAGACTTCCCGTCAAAAGTGATAAGTTAAAAATGGCCTCAATGGAATGAGATCCGTTTCTTTGCTGAAGAATGCCATGGCCAATAACAAATGCGATTTTTTTACCTGCCAGCATTTCCACCGCTCTTTCCAGAGATTCCATTTCAACCCCTGCTTCAACACACAGTCTCTTACCATTGAATGAGGAAAGGCCATCAGAGAATTGTGTAATGCCTTCTGTAAATCGATCTATAAAATTAGAGTCATGACCAAACTTCTTCCAGAGCAGGGCTGCAATACAATTGAGTAATTCAACATCTTTATCCGGTGATATCGGCAACCACACAGAGGAAGAACGAGCCATGTCCGTTCTTCGAGGGTCAATGACTATCACAGGGGTTCCGTTCCTGGCAGCTCTCTTTATGTAGTAACTTACAACAGGAAGGGAGTGAGTGGGGTTTGCGCCAACGACGACAATTGATTCAGCATTTTCAAGTGAAGGAAGAGGATTGACTCGCCATCCGCCTTCTGTTTGTTTATCAAGCCAACTGATCAAGGATCTTCCAGTAAGATAGCCTCCGTTATCAACGTTGTTCGTCTCTATTAGAACACGTGCAATTTTTTGGAAAAGATAGTTTTCCTCATTTGTACATTTTGACGAACCCAGAAAGCCAATACTCGTAGGACCAAACCTTTTCTTAATTTCCGTCAGTCTGTCTGCAACAAGATCCAATGCCTCATCCCAGTAGACCGGTTCGAGTTCTTCTTCCTTTCGAATCATAGGTTTAGAAAGACGCGCCTGGGAGTTTAGGAAGTCATGAGCGAAGTGTCCTCGGACACATAACGTTGAGCCGTTTGAAGAGTCTTTGAAAGAGGAAGGGTTGATCTCGACAACTTGATCATCAATAATCCCCAGGTTAAGGGAACAGCCAACACCGCAGAATCCGCATATGGAAGGGCTTTCTTTCTCAGGAGTCCCTGCATGGGTAGTATTATTGGGAAGTAAAGCGCCTGTGGGACAAATGGAGACACAAGAACCACAAAAACTACAGGAAGATTTTTCCAGTGGTACATCGTGTACAGTGGAAGGACGGGATTTGAAGCCTCTGAAATGGTAGTCTATTGCACCGACTACAACCAATTCATGATCTGCACGGATACACTTTCCACACAGGATACATTTACTCAGGTCTCTGGTGATAAAGGGGTTCGCCTGTTCAAGCGGTTTGTAATTGTGCATGGGGTACAGGTCTGTCTGTGCCAGACTCAATTCCGTTGCAATCTTGCGTAGTTGGCAACGATTTCCCTTGCTGCAGACCAGGCACGACTCCGGATGCTCAGCCATCATGAGCCGAACGATATTACGCCTGTGTTTAATTATAGTGGGGGAATCTGTAAGGACCTGCATATCAGGAGCAGCAGGCGTGACACAAGAGGCCATTAAACGCCCGCTTTTCTCATCCTCAACAATGCAGATCCTGCAAGCACCAAAAGGTTTAAGATCAGGATGATGGCAAAGCCTTGGAATCTTTATCCCATTCTGATCGGCTGCATCTAAGATGGAGGTCCCCTGAGGACAATGAACATTCTTTCCGTCAATGGAGAGCGTAATAGTTTCCAAGTGCCCGACTCCTTTCCATTTCGTGCCCGTCCACAGTTCGCCGGACGACACGCTGCAGGTTATGGTTCAGAAATCTTTCTGTCTCAGGCAGGAAAAAAGGCCGCATCAGGCAAACCTGAACGGATTTTTTGTCTAGGAGGCTGTCCGAGAATAGCAATTTTTTCCAAAATCGAGGAATGCCCGAAAAAATTACCACAGGCATATAGTTGATATTCCGAGGATAATTTTTTCGGGCATGACGAGGAGTTTGGGGAAAAGGGCATTCTCGGACAGCCTCCTAGACACTATCTCAGTTTTGCCGCATCCATATAAAGTTTCAGCTTTTCTTCCCCGCCGATAGTAATAATGTGTACCCCGTCACAAAGATCCTTAAGGCCCTTTACAGTCTCACCAAAAAGCTCAATACTGGCTTTCTGTTTATCCGGAGCACTGGCCAGTTTTTTAATCATCCAGTCCGGCACCAGTCCGGATTTGAAATGTCTGTTCAGGAACTGGGCCATGCCGGCAGTCCTTAAAATCATCACCTCCGCAATCACCGGTATGCCAAATGTCTTGACCTGTCGCATAAATTTATCGAACTGAGCCACATCAAATACAGGCGTCGTCAGAAAGTAGCCGGTTCCAATCCGGGTCATCTCTTCCATCTCTTTCATTTCCAGGTCCGGGACGTTTTTTCCCCAACCGGATTCAACTCCGGAACCCAACACAAATTCCGCCTTTGAGGCGAGCTCCTTTCCATCAACTGTTTGCCCTTCCCGCATATGTTCCAGGACTGAAGACAGTTTTCCTGCGTCCACATGGAAAAACATCATCTCTTGAAGGCTGTCCCCGGTGATACGATAATCTTCAGTGAACACAAGCAGGTTCTCAACACCGGTTTCATGGGCAAGCATGAGGTCCTTTTGTAATTGGGGCCTGCTTTTGTCCCGCGTTGTGGTCTGGTAAATGGACTCAAACCGGTTTTTTTTCAGGAGATCACAGGTCTTGATGCTGTCGCCTACAATGCCCTCTACCTCCAATTCAGGAACTGAAACACCATCCACACGTCCTCGCACCAGTTCCAGGCGCTTTATAAGGTCTTCCGGACTGTCATCGATGGGAGACTGTACCTCGGACGTGACAACGAACTTCTTTTTAGCTAATGCTTCTTTTAGTTTCATTTACACCTCCTCACCGCTTAGGGTTTGCCGCAGCTCATGGGTCAGATATTTCCGGTCTATAGGAATAAGTGACAGGCTTAGGGTTCGGTCAACCCCAGCAGTCCGGCCACTTCTGCCTTCAGTTGGGGAAGGGGCAGAGGCTTTGAAAAACAAACGTCAGCGCCGTTTTCCTTCATTTTTTTGAATTTTTCTTCATCCAGATAGGCCGATAAAACAATAATTTTCGTATCCTTTGTCTCCTTGTCACTCTTGATTTTCTTACAAACCTCATACCCCTTGATATCCGGCATCATAATGTCCAGTATCAGGAGATGAGGCTTAAAGTGATTGACCTGAATCCCTGCTTCAAATCCGTCAGAGGCTGAAATCACATCATAATCATGTTCATCCTCTTCAAGTGCCTGAACAATCGTTTCCACAATAATAGGATCATCATCCACCACAAGAATCCGCCTGCGTCCTTCATCGAGATCCTCTTCCGGGATAGGAATCCCCTGCTTTCGCATAAAATCTTCAAGGTCTGTTTTATTTATTCGTCGGTGTCCCCCAACTGTCTTGTAAGCCTTGATATGGCCCGCTTCTACCCAGTTGATGATAGTTTTGGGAGAAACATTGCAGTATTTACTTGCCTTAAACACAGTCAGAATATCATCCATAGGAATGGCTCCTCATCAGAAATTGTTTTTGTAGATTTTATAATAATTATAGTTTTTAACGGTTGTCAAGAAAAAAATAATGTTTTTTTAATGTTTTTTAGAAATATCGGCAAAATCTATATTTTTTCTCCTCCAACCAAATTAATGTCATCATATAGTCAACTAGTTGTAATAATTGTTATTATTTAATTTACCCCAGGACAAATCATTACATATTCATATCC
>JAFDJF010000385.1 GCA_019307645.1 Deltaproteobacteria bacterium | reverse complement strand
CAGAGCGCAGAGAGCATAGAGCAGAGGGCAGAGAGCAGAGGGCAGAGGGCGAAGGGACAAGGAATAAAGATGAACGTCGAACATTGAACATTGAACATCGAACGTTGAATACAAGCTGGGAAGGCTGAAGGGGAGGAAATGGGTATGGATTTCCAGTATGGAGAAAAAGGAGACAAACTTAAACAGGATATCCGTGATTTTGCAAAGGAGTATCTTCCTGCCGGTCATCGGTCGCGAATGGCCGAAGAGGAGCACTTTGACGATGCATGGGTGCTGTACATGTCAATGGCAAAGAGACTTTCTGAAAAAGGCTGGCTCACCATGACATGGCCGGAGGAATATGGCGGAAAAGGAGCCTCTTATCTGGAGCAGGTCTATTATTTTGAAACCTGTCGATATTGGGGCATCCCGGGCATTGAAATGGGAGTCAGCGGTACCGGTTGGGTCGGCCCGTCCCTGATTCTTTTTGGTACGGAAGAACAGAAGAAAAAATATCTCCCGCCCATTTCTGCGGGCGATCCGGACGGTATCTGGTGTACCGGGTACAGTGAGCCCGATGCGGGGAGTGATTTTGCAAGCCTTCAGACGCGTGCGGAAAGAAAAGGTGATGAATACATTATCAACGGGCAAAAGGTATGGACCAGCGGCGCCCACCGTGCTAGATGGTGCTGGCTCGCGGCAAGGACCGATCCGGATGCGCCAAAGCACAAGGGCATCAGTATTATCATTGTTGATATGAAGAGCGAAGGCGTGACTGTAAGACCCTTGAAAAATTATTTAGGACTCCATTATTTTAATGAAATCTTTTTCAATAACGTCAGGGTTCCGGTTAAAAACCTTGTCGGTCAAGAGAATAAGGGATGGAATCAGCTATTGCAGGGCCTGTCCAATGAAAGAGCCATGATAAGCGGGACCGTGGGGAGCCACAGACGTATGTTGGATGAATTTATACACTATGCGAAGGAAACGGGTCTTATCAAGAAATCGCATATTCGAAGAAAGCTTGCAGAACTGGCCGTAGAGGTTGAAACACTGAAACTGCTTGTATATGAAACGGGCTGGAAGACGGAGAAAGAAGGCTTTGTTGTCCACGAACCTTCAAGGGATAAGGCGTTAACCGATGCGATAAACGAGAAAATCGCAGTACTCGGGACGGAAATGCTGGGTGAGTATTCGCAGGTGGACCCGCTGCATAGAGATACAAAATGGTCAAAGTTGAAGGACTTTGTGGGCAATTTTTACTGGAGTGCGCCAGCAGCGGCAATTGCAGGCGGAACCACAGATACTCAGAAAAATATTGTCGGCCAATTTGGGTTGCGGCTGCCGAGAGCTTACTGAGAATGATTGGAATTCAGGTAGATAGACTGTAGGCATTTAGGCTGTTAGGTACCGCAGTTATAAAAAAGTAGGGTGGGCTGTGCCCACCATTTTGATAGGTGGGCACAGCCCACCCTACATATTATTTTACTAAAAGCCTTCAGCCTTCAGCCTAACCAACCTAAACATATGGAAAGGAATGATAAATGGATTTTGCATTTTCAAAAGATCAGGAATTGATCAGATCTTCTGTCAGGGAGTTTTTGAAAAAGGAATGCCCTAAAGACAGTGTTCGGGAGTTGAAGGGCAGTGAAAAAGGATATGACCCGAAGGTTTGGAAAAAGATGGTTAAATTAGGATTTCAGGGTCTTGTCATACCGGAAGAATACGGAGGGACGGAAGGAGAATTCTATGATTTGGTGATTTTTATGGAGGAGGCGGGAAGAAACATTTTTCCTTCACCATATTTTTCCACGGTATGTCTTTGCTCTATGCCCTTATTGGAATATGCAACAGCAGAACAGAAAAAGAAATATCTTCCGAAGATAGCGGCTAAAGGCGCAATCTGGAGCCTGGCATTAAAAGAAGAAACAGACAGCTACGAATCCGGGGATATCAGATTAAGGGCTGATTTACAGGGCGACGAATACGTGTTAAATGGTAAAAAGCTTTTTGTCCCCTATGCCAATTCGGCGGATCATATTCTGGTGGTGGCTCGAACGGATGATGAAGCGGGTGAAGGAGGCATAACGGTATTCATTGTTGACTGTAAAAGCGCAGGACTGGAAACAGAAATAATTCCCACCGTGTCTCATGACACGCGATGCGAAGTAAGATTCAATGATGTTAAGGTCCCTGGGGAAAACATCCTGGGGGAGCAGGGCAGGGGGTGGCAGATTGTTGATTATATACTCACAGTCGGGGCTCTTTTGAAAAGTGCGGAAGTATCCGGCAGTGCCCAGGCTGTGGTCGACATTACAACACGTTATGCAAGAGAAAGGCATCAGTTTGACAAGCCCATTGGCTCATTCCAGGTCATTCAACACCGACTGGTGGATCATCTTTGTGAGATCGACGGGTTGAAAAATCTGGTTTATGAAGCCGCAGAGACAATCAATTCCGGAAACCCCTCAAAGCGACTGTGTTCCATGGCCAAATTAAAGGCCAATCAGGTTCACAAAGGCATTTGAAAACGACTGCGGGACATCCGAAGTTCATGCGGAAAGAATTGCAGAAGAATTTGAAGAAAATTATGAGCCGGAATTTTTGATTAATGAGGCGTAATTTATTTGCATAGGAGAAGACCATTGGAAATCGTACCCGGGATTCATCAGATCAAACTCCCGCTAAAGGACAACCCCCTGGGTTATGTGAATACGTATCTCATTCAGGGGACTGAGGGATGGGTATTGCTTGATACCGGATGGAATGATCAGGAATCATTTGAAGCGCTTTCGGGACAACTGAAGGAAATTCAGGTCGGTTTTCAGGATATCAGCCTGATTATTATTACGCACATGCATCCCGACCATATTGGCCAGGCAGACAGGGTACAGCAGCTTTCCGGGGCATCTCTTGCAGTCCATGAGGTGGAGAAGGAGTATCTCGATTCAAAGCTTTTGTGGACGACCGATCTCGTTTTCCGGGAGATAAACGCGTGGCTTCGCAGCAATGGCGTGCCGGAAGAGCAGTTGACTGCCGAGATGAACAGCTCGGGGGAATTTAAGAATCTGATACCCGAGGCCAGTCCTGACAGGGCGGTCTCGGACGGGGACACCATCTCTACCGGCATTTTCGATCTGCAGGTGATCTGGACACCCGGGCATTCCAACGGCCACATCTGCCTTTATGAACCATCCAAAAAGCTCTTGTTTACAGGTGACCATATCCTGCCGGGGATTACCCCCAATATCAGCATCCACATGCAATCGCATGAAGATCCGCTTAGAAAGTATCTCAAGTCACTCAAAAAACTTCAGGGCCTGGATATGGTGCTGGGGTTGCCCGCCCATGAGGAACCCTTCACCAATCTCCGGAAACGGATCGATGAACTGCTTGCCCACCATGAGGAAAGAAAGGCTGAAATCATAGAGGCAATAGGCAGCAGGGAAAAGACGGCCTATCATATTTCTTCTGAGATAACCTGGATGGAAGGGAATGTCAGATGGGAGGATATCGCCCTGTTTGACAGAAGAATCGCAGTGACAGACCAGTGTCTTTTAAGAGCATTTGGTAATCTGGATGCCGGATCAAGTCCATTGACGTTACGCTCAATACACGATGACAATTCCGGCGAGTGTTCCTTTCGGTATGCCATCAAGTTTTGCGTCCGTTCCGATTGGAAAAATATCCCAGTCTGCAGCAGCGACCATTTGGAAGACATTGATGCCGACAGCTTCCATAGAAGGCCGGGACCTGAAATAATGCCTGCAGTTTTGTCCTTCCAGAGCGGCACAGGTCTCATGCTCTATACAAAGTGTATGTCGGCAAGAGCCGGCGGCAAAACCGACGGCCAGGTAATGGCCGTCATAGAATGCCTGAGATTCAATGCCACTGACGATTTTGTAAATGTCGAGATATGCTGCCATCAAATCTTTCCAGGTATCTCCACTGATCCCCATAATACCGGCAGGGAGATCCTTAATAAAAAATACGGCTTTGTGGTAATGGCCAAGCATCTTTCGGAGTTCTTCGGGTTTGAGCGTGTTGGGCGGGCAATGCGCACTTATACCATAAGAAATGCATCTGGGAACCTGGCACTTCAGTGTGACTCGCTCTTCTACAGGGATCTCATTGACATCAACGATGGTGGCCTTTGCGGCTCCCAATTGAACAGCCATCTCTTTGTATTTTTCAAGGTCCTGGTCACATTTTGTCTTATCCATCGTTAGTGTCACTCGCTCTGATACTTTCTCCATGAATTTCTCCTTTTTACTTTTATCCCTTGGCTTTAATCACAACGGAAGGCATTTCAACCGTTGCGTATATAAAGCCGGGAGCCTCATTGCCGTTGCCGTATTTGCGCCTTAGCTCCTCCATGTCGCCTGCGTCCAGCGCTCTCATAGGACACCCTGCGACGCAGACCGGCAGCTTTCCCTCTTCCCAGCGATCGATACAGAAATTACACTTCTGCATTTTGGCATCCTCTTCGGAACCGAAACGGGGGGCGTCATAGGGACAAGCGGACTGGCACTCCCCACACTGGTCTTTTCCCAGGCATTCATCCCTGTCAACCATGACGATGCCGTCTTCCGGTCTTTTGTAGATAGCAGAGACAGGACAGGCATCAACACAGCTCGGCTGGGCGCAGTGCAGGCAGGAAAGGGCCATGTAGCTCAGGAACGGATTGGGGTAGACGCCCGTCTCCAGTTCCTCCACCCACCGCCAGTTGGCAGGCTCCGCACCCAGGTCATATTCATTCCAGTCTTTGCAGGCAATGGTGCATGTATCGCAGCCTGTACACCGTGTTTGATCGAAATAAAAGCCCAGTTGCATTTTAATCCTCCTCTCCGAACTTTTCCGGTAAGTTCTCAATAAACCCTAACGTCAACGATTTTCAATGAGCTGCAGTACCCGGGCTTGCTACCATGCGGGGAATATTTTGAACCGCAGAATAACGAATAACGAATGACGAAGTAAGGAATCGCTTCGCTTTATTTATATAATTGACAAAAACTCCTTCCTTCGTCATTCGGAATTCATGTAATCGATATTCGTTATTCGGTTCTACTTATGCCTTATTGCATGAATAACCGGAGTTATTGAGAAGCTCCCTTCTCTGCCTGTACCAGACAGGTGTTAAAAGGAAACGCGCCGCCTGGTGAATAATTGTCATTGGTGAGCATGTTGGGGTTTCCTGCCCGGTCCCGTCCTTTGTCATCGGGCCGGTACCAGGCCCCTTCGCCCAGGAATACCACGCCGGGCATGATACACTCGGTCACCCTGGCCTGAATAATGGTTTCTCCCCGGTCATTGAACACCCTGACTTTTTCTCCGTTCTCGATGCCTCGACTTTGGGCATCCCGGGTGCTGAGCCACAGGCTTTGCGGGTCTAGCTCCTTGAGCCAGGGATGGTTCTCAAAGCACGAGTGTGCCCTTGATTTTATTTTTGTACTAATGAGTTGCAGCGGATACCTTTCTGCCAGGGGGTCTTCAGGCCCTTCCCAGGGGTCGATATGCCTGGGTATGGCAGGAATGTCCGGATCGTTCAGATCTGCGATAAGCTGAGAATAGATCTCGATCTTTCCCGACAGGGTTGGAAAAGGATTATTCTCAGGATCTTCGATTTGTTCTTTGAAACAGATCTGGGGACCGCGTTTTATCTTGTGAACCCCGTCTTGCTTGAACTTCTCAAAGTCGCCCACCTCCGGAAGTACGTCTTCCATACTCTCCGCTATCAGACGGACGACTTCCTCTTCCGACATTCCGCCATACGGATCTTCAATGCCCAGCCTCGATGCCAGTTCCCGGCAGATTTCAAAATCAGACTTTACATCGGCCGGGGGGTCGATCACCTTGTTCTGGTAAAGAAAGTAAGGCCCACCCACCCATGGGCGGGCAATGTCGTTTCTCTCCCAAACCGTGGTCACCGGCAGCAGGATATCGGCAAATCTTGCCGTGGCCGTCATGAACTGCTCATGGACCACGATAAACTCCAGCTTCTTCAGGGCCTCAATACCTTTGTTGATGTTTGGATACTGATTGAGCGGGTTGTTAAAGGCGATATAGGCCATTTTGTAATCTTCAGGGTAACCTCCTGCAGTCCCTTCCAGAACAGCATCCCACAGGCGGCAGGCGTGCGGTCGCTTTTTGAGACGTTGTGGAACATCCAATTGCTTCAGGCGTGCTTCGTAAGGACCGCCTTCAAATAGCTTGGAATAACCAGGGGGAACCATTGGCCCTAATATACTACGTTCAAAACCGCCGGCGCCACCGCCCGACAGGCCAACATTTCCCGTCATTGCCGCCAGGGTGGATGCTATGCGATGGAATTGCTCTCCAAAGGCTGATCGTCCGGGAGCAAATCCCGCAATCAGCGCCGCGGGCCGGGTCGTTGCATATTCCCGTGCCAGTGAAATGATCGTGTCAGCGCTTACACCGGTTTTTGCCTGGGCCCAATCCGGTGTTTTGGCAGTGCCGTCCTCTGCCCCCAAAACATAGTCTTTAAACTTGTCGAAGCCAATGGTGTATGTGTCGAGGAATTTGGTGTCATGAATGTCTTCAGTAATCATCACATGGGCCATGGCTGCCATCATTGCGGTGTCAGTCCCCGGCTTGATGGGGATCCACTGGTCAGCAAAAGTGGCAGCGGTATTGGTGTATCGAGGGTCAATCACGAAGATCCTGGCGCCGGCCTCCTTAGCTTGTGAAATCCAGTAACTGGTGTTGGTGCTGAAAATCGACGTGGCAGGATTGAGTCCCCACAAAATAATAAGCCGCGAGTTGAGCAGATCATCCCGGTTATTGCCGTTGGTAAGCGTGCCATAGGTGGATCTGGCAGCAAAAACCGCCCCTTCTGCCGAGTCATCGCCCCATGCATGCGTGAAACCGCCGAAGCTATTCAGAAACTGGTGCAAAGTCGAAGGTCCGGTATGGAGCGCTCCCACGCCTCCTGAAAGGGTTAGTCCCAGAATCGCCTTCGAACCAAAGGTCTCTTTGATTCGCGTCAGCTCGCCGGCCACCGTGTCCAGCGCCTCATCCCACGATATGCGCTCAAATTTGCCTTCACCCCGGAGGCCCACCCTCTTTTGTGGAAAGAGGAGACGATCGGGGGAATACATCTGTCTACGCATGGCACGGCCCCGGGCACAGGCCCGCAGTTGAGGCTCTTCGCCGTCATCCGCGTCCACCCTGATGGCCACGCCGTCCTTTACATGAACTTTGAGCACACATCTGCCGCCGCAGTCATAGCAGCCACCGGTGGGCACGACGGTTACTTCACCTCTCTGAAGTCCTGATTTTTTCGTGGCCATTTCGCACCTCCTGGGAATCGGTGGGCTTTATTGCCCGGATCGTAGCAAAATCGCTACTGTAGCTTAGGGCTCGCGCAAA
>JAFDJF010000384.1 GCA_019307645.1 Deltaproteobacteria bacterium | reverse complement strand
ATAAATTCCAACATGTAAGATACTCCATATATCGATATTTGAATGATGTTTGATTAACAGAAAAGGAAGCAATATGATTATTGACTGTCATTTCCATTTTGAACAAAGGTTGCTTACTGAGGATAAATTGGTAAAAAAATGGATGATTGTGAGTAGATGAAGCCTCCCCGCGGCAAGCCGCGGGGTATCATTCTTTTTGGATCTCATTAATCTTACCGCAGCAAGCTGCGGGAAATTAGCCCCTAAAAGAGATTAACCTGGCGACTAAATAGCCAACTCCGTCATGCCGGACTTGATCCGGCATCCAGTGTTCTTCTGGATTCCCGCATCCGCGGGAATGACAACCTGCTGGTATTTATCCGCCGGAGTAATAATATCCCAAATATCCTTCTATTTGATTAACGGAATCAGGTTTTTGATAGAGATTTTGTCAGCTCCAGTAACCCACTGCTTCGCTCCAGAAAAATTTGACTGTGCGGGAAAGGTATCTCTATGCCGGCATCATCTAAACCACGTTTGCAGTGTTCAGTATATTCCCATTGGAGAGAATACTGCATCAGTGGGTCCTCCGTCCAAAAACGAAGCTCAAGATTGATACTGCTGTCCCCAAGCCCCGCGACAATTACGACGGGTTCGGGTGTCGCGAGAATTCGTTCATCGCCTTTTATCGTAGCCAAGAGTACTTCCCGAGCCACCTGAATATTTTCCTTATAGGCGATCCCAATCGGTACTTTTACCCGGATGCGGGGGGTCAGGGTGAAATTTCGAATGAGTTTCTGGGCGAGAGATTTGTTCGGCACGACGATTGTCTCATTGTCAAACGATGTCAACACGGTGGTACGCAATTTCACTTCAGTCACTGACGCATGTATATCACCGAAGCAGATCCAATCGCCTTTCTTAAACGGGCGGTCTATGAGCAGAGTGATTCCTGATATCACATTGGCAACCGTATCTTGGGCGGCAAATGATATGGCCAGGCCGATGACACCGAGTCCGGCAACCATTGATGTGATTTTAATGCCGAGTTGACTGGCGATGGTCAGCATCGCAACGGTAATTACAAAATATCCGAAGAAGCGAACAACGATATCGCGGGCCTCTTCAGGTACTTTTGCCCGGCGCATAGCGGCTGCCCCTAACCGCTTCGTCATTTTGAAGATAACCCAGAAAACGCATACCAGAATTACAGCAGCTATGAGGTTGGGTACATAAGCAACTAACTTTGTCAGTATCGTACTTACATCGAGCTTTTGCAAAAGTTGATCAAACATCATAATACTCCTTTCCATTCAGAAATCAGTTGGCCATACCGACATCGACACCGGTTGATTGGGTTCCATTATTGGGGGTTCATGTCGTGCCTGTTGCAAATATATCGAGACTCCTCTATACAGGATCTTGGATGGTTTTACACGTATATAAAAAGGTGATTATGGGTAAACGGTTCTCCGGAAAAATGCATTCAATTCTGGGTTGAAACTAATATTGACAATGGATTGTGAACTTTGATAAGGACCGATATGCAATCATCAAAACCACTTTCCGTCGTTATCAGTGGCACCGGTCTGTATACTCCGGAACACATCATTACCAATGAAGAATTGGTTGCCTCTTACAACAGCTGGGCAAAACAGTACAATATCGAGCACTCTGTGGAAATCGAAAAGGGAAAGCTCGAAGCAAAACCCCAGTCCTCCGTGGAGTTCATTGTCAAGGCTTCCGGGATTCATCAGCGTTTTGCCTATGTCAAGGAGGGTGTTCTGGATATCGGGCGAATGCGCCCGCTCATACCGGAGCGCCCGGAAGAGGCGCTTTCCGACCAGGCGGAGATGGCGATTCACGCCGCTCAGGATGCAATCAAAGCCGCCGGCAAAAGCTCTGCCGACATCGATGCGGTGGTTGTCTCTTGTGCCTACACGCAGCGCTCATATCCGGCCATTGCCATCGAGGTGCAAAATAAACTGGGAATCGATGGATTCGCATTCGACATGCTGGTGGCTTGTTCCGCCGCCACGTTCGCCCTGCATCGAGGCTACGAGATGGTGGCCGCCGGCACCGCCCGCTGTGTTCTTCTGATCAACCCGGAATTGACCTCACCCCAGGTCAACTATTGCGACCGGGACAGCCACTTTATCTTTGGAGATGTCGCCACCGCCACGATCGTGGAGCGGGCAGACACCTGCACGGCCCCGCATAGTTACGATATCCTCAGCACCAAGGCCATGACTCAGTTTTCCAGCAATGTCCGCTCCAATATGGGATATCTCAGCCGTGTCAACGATGTGGATCCTTTCGGTGCCGACAAGCTTTTCCATCAGAACGGCCGCAGGGTGTTCAAGGAGGTCTGCCCCATGGCCGAACGGCATCTCCGCAGCCACGTGGAGAGCCTGGGTTTCACCATCCCCGACATTAAGCGCTGGTGGCTGCACCAAGCCAATATCAATATGAATCATATGATTTCAAAGCGATTACTGGGGCGGGAAGCTACCTTTGACGAAGCACCCGTGGTTCTCGACCGCTATGCCAACACAGCCTCGGCAGGTTCGCTGATCGCCTTTCACCTACACCAACGGAATCTGGCCGGCGGCGATCTCGGGGTAATTGCCTCCTTTGGCGCCGGATACTCCATCGGAAGCCTCGTTGTGCGTAAGAAATAGTAGGGTTATAGTTGAATTTATATTTTTGCCCACACTTTCAGCTGCTCTATCAGTTTATCTTCTTCGGGTTTGGAAAGATTCTTATCGAAAGGCGCAATGCGAAGTGAGATTGTCGTTCCGTTGCCCCACGGCCACCATGCACAAAATACAAACGAATCGTGGGATGGATGTGAGCTAAACAAAAGCTGGCTGGGTCTGAGTCCACCCAGATGCTTGTCAAGTGTCTGAACGATTTGAGGAGCTTTGTTTATAGTTGAGCTATCCCAAGAAACGGGGAAAAACTTTTCTACAATAGTACGAATGTCTTCTTCTTTATCCACACTAAATTCAGTCATAATGGTTCCGATCCAATCATCCCATTTCCACGATAATATGTCACGAATTTCATCAAATAACTGTTTGCATATAGTCTCGATATCGGGTTGATTTAAATCATTCATAGCAACTTAATCTTTCAACACTGTTTTCCTGCTTCGATGTACCTTTTTTCCGGCATTAGATATCCTTGAAAACCTTTGCCAATGATTCTCCGGCAACATGCATTTTCCACTCGTTCAGATAGCCAAAAGGTGTTTCGTGAATCGTGTAATCAACATTCTTTAGTTTTTGTCTGATATGATCTATCAATGATACGGTAAATTCGGTTGTTGCCTTGCTTGTGGAAAGATGACTGAAGGAATGGAGAACCACGGTGTCTGTATTGAATTTTCTTGTTAACCATTTAATATTTTTCACGGCTTTGCTGAGGACGGTTTTAAACCTGTCTTCATCCTCAGATTCGCATTGGTAGAAGACAACCACAGCATTTGCCACTATTCGTTCCACATACTTATCCGGCACATCCGGCAACTTCTTCTCAAAGGTCTTAAACCAGAACTCGGGTGTGTAGAACATCAGAATTTTCATTCACCCACCATTAACCTTCTCCCTCAACTTTCCGGAGCATTTAAAGACCACAACCTTTCTTGGTCTCAGCATCAAATCTTCACCAGTACTTGGATTCCGTCCTCTTCGTTCACGTTTCTCTTTAACACAGAACTTGCCGAAGCCGGATATCAGGACATCCTCACTGGATGCCAGTGTCGATTTTATGCTTTCAAGGAGGGCCTCTACAATGTCGGTAGATTGATGCTTGGGAAAACTGAGTTCTGATTGTATCGCTTCTATGATGTCAGCCTTTGTCAGTGCCA
>JAFDJF010000022.1 GCA_019307645.1 Deltaproteobacteria bacterium | reverse complement strand
CCTTGGAAAAACTATCTCATTCTCAGAGAGCCTCCTTGCTATCAACATTGTTAAACTATGTCAAGATTATTTGAAACTTCAGTGAGCCGTTACACCGGGGGAGGACGGTTCTTCCGCCTGGATGACATCTTTGATGGAAAATGTCTGACATTCGTCTTCCGGAGCAAACAGCTCTTCTCCTTCCTCCAGGATCAGGGCGTTCTGTAAAACGTCATCCATATTTTCTACAAGAACAAGTTCAACCTTTTTCAGAATTTTCTTTGGTATCTCCTCAATATCCTTCTTGTTTTCCATGGGTATGAGGACCTTGGATATCAAACCGCGGTGGGCTGCCAGGATTTTTTCCTTAAGCCCTCCTATGGGGAGGACACTCCCCCTCAACGTGATTTCGCCTGTCATGGCAATATCGCGATTCACCGGCTTTCTCAAGAGGGCAGAGACAATGGTTGTGGCAAGGGTGATGCCTGCAGAAGGTCCGTCCTTTGGGATTGCGCCCTCCGGCACATGGATATGGATGTCGATTTTCTCGTAGAAGTTGTCAGGCAGTTTCAATTGCCTTGCCCGTGACCTGACATAGCTGATGGCGGCTTTGGCCGATTCCTGCATGACCTCACCCAGTTTCCCTGTAAGAGAAAGATTCCCTTTGCCGGGCATAACGGTGGTTTCCGTTTGGAGGAGTTCTCCCCCAAACTCTGTCCAGGCCAGCCCTGTGGCCACACCAATCATGTGTTTTTCTTCTGCACGTCCATAACGGTATTTGGGTACCCCCAGGTATTTGTGAATGGACTGGGACTTTACAGGTATCTTTGTGCCACCACCTCGTGTGACGACCTCCCTGGCGACCTTACGGCAGATGGAGGAAATTTCGCGTTCCAGATTTCTGACGCCGGCTTCCCGGGTATAGGTTCTGATGATAGTAAGAATAGCCTTGTCCGTAAAAGAGATATTTTCAGGTTTGAGACCGTTTTCTTCAACCTGTTTTTTGGTAAGGAACTGTTTTGCAATGTTCAGTTTTTCCAGTTCCGTGTAGCCGGGCAGTCTGATGATCTCCATCCTGTCCTGAAGCGGCAGAGGAATGTTGTGGAGGTTATTTGCTGTGGTAATAAAAAAGATATCAGACAGATCATAGTCCAGATCCAGGTAATGATCATTAAAGGCAAAATTCTGTTCCGGGTCCAGCACCTCCAGCAGGGCTGCAGAGGGGTCCCCTCGAAAGTCGGTGCTCATCTTGTCCACTTCATCAAGGCAAAACACCGGATTATTCGACTTTGCTTTTTTAATGAATTGAAGAATCTTTCCAGGCAAGGCACCGATATAAGTCCTTCGATGTCCTCTTATTTCTGCCTCATCTCTTACTCCGCCGAGGGAGAGGCGAATGAAGTTTCGTCCGGTCGCCCGGGCTACCGATTTTGCCAGAGAGGTCTTGCCCACTCCGGGAGGCCCCACGAGGCACAGGATCGGGCCTTTTATTTTTTTGGTCAGGCGTTGAACCGCCAGATATTCCAGAATCCTCTCTTTAGGTTTTTCGAGACCATAATGATCTTCGTTAAGGATAGCCTCTGCCTCATCGATGTCCAACTTGATTTTGGTTTTGACAAACCAGGGCAGAGAGATAATCCAGTCAATATAGTTGCGCACGACAGTGGCCTCTGCCGACATGGGGGACATCATCTTCAATTTTTTGAATTCCTGCTTCACCCGTGTGTGGGCCTCTTTGGAAAGCCTTTTCCGCTTGATTTTCTTGTTCAGTTCGTCAAGCTCCGCCTTGTGGCTGTCCTGGGTCCCCATCTCCTTGTGAATGGCCCGCATCTGCTCGTTGAGATAGTAATCCTTCTGGGTCTTTTCCATCTGATTCTTGACCCTTTTCCTGAGGCGATGCTCAAGTCGGAGGATGTCGATCTCACCAACAAGCGCCTTGTAAATCTTTGTCAGTCTATGGTTCAGGTTTTCGAGTTCAAGAAGTTCCTGCTTGTCGGTCCCTTTCATTGTGAGATAGCCTGCCACGGTATCGGCCAGACGAACAGGGTCCTCTATCGCAGTGACTGTGGAGACAATCTCCTGACTAATCTTATCGTTCAGCTTGGCGTATTCGTCAAAACTGGTATTTATGCTTCGCATAATTGCTTTGGTCTCAACATCAGCCTTATATATGCTAGGGATCCTGCTGACCTCAACCATGAAGAAGTCCTGCTTATCTACAAAATTTTCAATCTTCCCCCGTTCCTTCCCTTCAATCAGGGCCTTTACCGTGCCGTCAGGCAGCTTCAACAACTGGAGGACAGTTCCAAGGGTGCCGATATTATAAATATCCATGGGAGAGGGGTCATCCACTTTCGCATCCTTTTGTGCTGACAGGAAAGCTTCCTTTTGATGCGACATGGCATACTCAAGCGCTTTGATGGACTTTTCCCGTCCAACAAAAAGAGGCACAACCATATTGGGGAAAACAACCACATCCCTCAAAGGGAGGAGGGGATAATAGTATTTTTCGTCCCGGGAGGTTTCATTCGGATCTTTCTTAAACGAATCTAACATTTTTTTATCCATACTCTGCCTGGCTTTCATTTGTAAAAAGTAATAATGGTGGTTCACCCTTTGCGATGACTTCTTCGCCGATCACACACTCACGGATTCCGGGGTTCGACGGGATGTCATACATAATGTCCAGCATAACGGATTCCAGTATGGCCCTCAGACCCCGAGCGCCGGACTTCCGCTCAAGTGCATCCTGGGCAACGAGCGTTAGGGCTTCATCAGTGAACTTGAGTTCAACGTCCTCCAGCTCAAACAGCTTCTGGTACTGTTTAACGAGGGCGTTCTTGGGTTCCGTCAGTATCCTTACCAGGGCATCCATGCTCAGTTCCCCCAGTGTAGCGTTAATGGGGATTCTGCCGATAAACTCCGGTATCAACCCGAATTTGATAAGGTCTTCCGGTTGTACAAGGGCGATGAGCTCGTTGATGTTCGTATCCTCTTTTCTGTGGATGTCTGCCTCAAAGCCCATGGTTTTACTTGCGATTCTGTTTTTGATTATTTTGTCCAGGCCATTAAACGTGCCTCCGCAGATGAAGAGAATATTACTCGTATCAACCTTTACGAAGTCCTGTTGTGGGTGCTTTCTGCCTCCCTTTGGCGGGACATTTGCCATGGTCCCTTCTATGATCTTCAAAAGGGCCTGCTGTACCCCCTCACCGGAGACGTCGCGAGTGATGGAG
The DNA here is from genome assembly GCA_019307645.1 of Deltaproteobacteria bacterium. The sequence goes on along the minus strand of JAFDJF010000022.1, from coordinate 7,571 downwards.
GGGCTGTCTGTTTTTCGGGCGATCTTGTCAATCTCATCGATATACACAATGCCCTTGCATGCAGCCTCCACGTCATAGTCAGCCATTTGAACCAGATTCAGGATGATATTTTCCACGTCTTCACCTACATATCCGGCCTCAGTCAGGGTGGTTGCATCTGCGATTGTAAACGGAACTTTCAGTATCCTGGCAAGAGTCTGGGCCAGCAGGGTCTTGCCTGATCCGGTGGGCCCGATCAGGAGGACATTGCTCTTCTCTATTTCAACACCCTCCATATCGACCTTTGTACTGATCCGTTTGTAGTGATTGTGGACAGCCACGGAAAGAATCTTCTTTGGTTTGTCCTGTTCAATCACATACTGATCAAGCAGCTCCTTCATTTCAGCAGGCTTAAGCAACTCATCCAGCTGTCCCTCTTCTCTTTCACGGCTGTATTCTTCATCTATTATTTCATTGCACAGCTGAATACATTCGTCACAAATGTAAACAGAGGGGCCCGCAATGAGCTTTTTCACCTCCTCCTGACTTTTTCCGCAGAACGAGCAAAGCAGATCGTCACCGTGGTCGTTGTCTTTTGGCATATTCTGGCACCTTCCTATTTTTTCTTGGTTAGCTGGTCTTGCATTTCTCTTGTTGTGATAATTTTATCGATAATTCCGTATTCCTTCGCCTCCTCGGCAGTCATGAAATAATCACGCTCAGTGTCTTCGCGTATCTTTTCAATCGGTTGGCCGGTGTGCTCGGCAAGAATTTTATTAAGTGTGTCGCGAACCTTCAGAATTTCTTTTGCCTGGATATCTATATCAGTGGCCTGTCCCTGGGCACCTCCGAGCGGTTGATGGATCATGATTCTGGAATGAGGCAGTGCGTACCGCTTCCCATGTGCCCCAGCCGCAAGGAGCAGCGCCGCCATACTGGTATTTTGCCCCATGCAGATTGTGACAATGTCAGGTCTGATATACTGCATGGTATCGTAGATGGCCATACCCGCCGTCACGGCTCCTCCGGGAGAATTGATATACAGGTTTATATCCTTGTCCGGATCTTCAGATTCAAGAAACAGCATCTGGGCAATGACAATATTGGCAACAGCATCATCCACTCCGTCGCCCAGAAAAATTATCCGGTCTTTCAGAAGCCGTGAGTAAATGTCATAGGCACGTTCACCCCGACTCGACTGTTCAATAACCATTGGTATCAGCATGATATCAGTTGTTCTCCTTTTCAGAACTCTTGTTTTCGCTCAGCGCATCACGTTCCACTTCAAGAACTCTAGCACTCTCAACCAGGTACTTCAATGTTTTTTCCGCTAGTAGTTTTTCTTTCAGGGAGTCCACAAGATCCCTGGCTTCATAGTATTGACGTACAACCTCTGCAGTCATTCCCATATTTGCAGCAAGGTCATTATATGCCGCGTCCAGTGCCTCTTCGTCCACTGTGATTTTGTCTGTCTTGGCAATATGTTCCAGGACAAGCATTTCTTTTACCCGCTTTTCCGAAGCGGGTCTAAAATCAGATCTCAGCTTTTCTTCTGTAATCCCGGTCTGCTCAAAACTCGATCCACTTCTCGCCAGGCTCTGTTTAAAGTTTTCAACGGTATAGTCCAGTTCGGATTCGATCAGGACCTGCGGGGTTTCAAAACCCACGCTGTCGGTGATCATATTGAGCAGCCTGTCCTTCATTTCTTTGTCAATTCTGTTTCCCTCCTGGCTGCTGATCATTTCCCGCATCTTAGTTCTGAGATCCTCCAGCGCATTGAAATCAGTCCCGAGGTTTTTGGCAAATTCGTCATTGAGTTCAGGAAGCATCATTTCTTTGATGTCAACGATTTTGACTTTGAACTTTACACTTTTGCCTGCAAGCTTTGAATTATAGTGACTTTCTTCGAAATCGACATGGATTTCCGTTTCGTCGTTCTTTTTGAAACCAATCAGGCCCTTCTCAAATTGGGGATGGAAATCATTGCTCCCGACTTTTACAAGAAAATTCGTCGCTTTGACATCGTCCAGAGGGGTTTTACCCTCAAACGCCTCATAATCGAAAACAACGTAATCATCTTCCCGGACAGCCCTTGCCTGCTCAATGGAATTCATGTTTCCGTTGGCCTGTCTGATCTTCTCAATCCGGTCTTCAACATCCTCGTCAGTGACGGAATATTTTTCTTTTTCCACTTCAAGCCCAAGATAATCTTTCAGCTCAAACTGGGGCCGAACCTCTATCACTGCGGAATATTGAAAATTCTGTGACTGCTTCAGGGTCTCCTTTTCCAGTAAGGGGGTGCCAAGAGGCATCGTATCAACTTCCGCTAAGGCCTTTGGGAAAGATTCGGTGATCAGATCTCTCGTCACATCCTCTGCCACATCGTCGCTGAATCGTCTCTCGAGGATTTTTCTGGGGACTTTTCCTGGCCTGAACCCCGGTATTTTGGCCTTTTTTCCCAGTTCCCTGTATGCCTCATTTATTTTTTTGTCGACTTCTTTTGATTCTATCTCAATAATCAACTTCTTTTTTACTGAACTGATGTCTTCCAGGCGGGTCTTCATAACTCTCCTCATTTATTCACACGTCAAAAACAAGAATTCCTGATAAAAAACTCCAGATTCCTCTCAAAAAAAGAACTTTCGAATGTCTGATACGAAAACATAACAATCATTTCTTCAATTTCAAGATACAGAGTCATCTGTCAGGCTTGCATTGGCCAAATAAAGAAAATCTTTGTTTTTAAGACATTTGAAGTTGTTAAACAGAGCCTGTCTGTCAGATGGATGGCGCGGGAGCCTCATCATAAATCGAACACAACTTCTTCCAGCTCTTTGATGGATATCTTTTCTAAAATCGCTTTTCCAATACCATCAAGCAATACAAAACCGATATCATCTCCCATTCGTTTTTTGTCTTTCTTGATCGCATCCATCATCTTTTTTCTATCCGTATCAAGGGAAAGGGGAAGCTCCAGCTTGGTGAGTAGCGCTTCAGCTCTTTTTGTGTCCTGAGTTGACAGCAGTCCCTTTCTGGCCGATAAGTTTGTAGCAACAACCATGCCAACGCTGATGGCTTCTCCATGAAGAAGTTCATCGGTTGTTTTTTCAATTGCATGGCCAAACGTATGGCCGAAATTAAGCTTCCGGCGCTCGCCCTTTTCTGTTTCATCTCTGTTCACGATTGATGATTTTATTACAACCGAGTCATACACAAGCCTGCTTATAATATCATCATCAAGATCAAGCGCCCTTTTGTAGTGCTGCTCGATGTAATCGCACATATCTGTACTGGCGATGAAGGCATGTTTTGCGATTTCTCCAAAACCGCACAAAACTTCTCTCCTGGGCAATGTTTTCAGCAAATTCATATCGCATATAACAAATTCAGGCTGATTAAAGCAACCGATCATATTTTTGTATCCATGGAAATTCACACCGTTTTTTCCGCCTACGCTGGCATCAACCTGTGCAAGAAGAGTTGATGACACGAATCCGAACCTCAGTCCGCGCATGTAGGTTGATGCAACAAAACCTGCGATGTCGCAGACGATGCCCCCGCCCACACCGATAAGAAAAACAGATCGGTCCGTCTCGAATTCCATGAGTTGTTCATATATATATTTTACTGTATCAAGATTTTTTACTTTTTCACCGGTCCCAATCTCGATGATTTCACAGTCAGGGAAGTCTTTCCTGTAAAGTCGGCTGACATTTTCATCAGTAATAATCACAAATTTTTCGGCCGGAATATAATTTTTAAGATTTTTGAGTTTTTCTCCTACCAGTATCTTTGAAGTGCCGGTTATTCCTTTGATTTCAAGCGTTCTCATTTAGTTGCCCCGGATGGTCGAGGAGTATTTTGTGATCAGTGATCAGTAATAAGTGACCAGTATCCGGTATCCAGCAATCAGTGGCCGGTAATCAGTGTTCGACTCTCGGCCTTATTGCCTTTACTACTGAATAGTCACCAACAGACAGTCAAAAAATTGACTTCTTACATGTAAAAACGGATTTTTCAACAACAAAAATTGAAAACACCCCCCCAAACCGGCTGTTTTCCTGTTTGGCATGTCAAAAAACCGGATGAACAGGGTATTTGTGTAAAGAATAGCGTCCTTCCTTTATTGCTTTTAACCTTGAACCGTGAACCTTATAACCTGAGTAGTTAGTGTCCATCCATAAATGGTCTTTTTGTCCGATATCTGCGTTATGCTCAAAACATAATCCTCGGAATATCAACTATATGGCTGCGGTTATTTTTTTCGCATGCATTGATCTTGAACAAAAATCCTCATTTATGGATGGACACTAGTTAAAAAATATTTATTGTATTTTAATAATCAGTATTTTAATGTCTTTTTTTATAGCAAAATCGGAGCCATGAGGACAGCTCCCTGAGAAGAACTCTATACACAGGAATATATTATGTACAGACCAGAGATAAAAGTATTGGATTGCTCGATCCGCGACGGTGGACTTATGAACAAACATCAATTCAGTTTTGAATTTGTAAGAAAGGTGTACAAGGCTTTATCAGATGCCAACGTGGATTACATAGAGCTCGGATACCGAAACTCAAAGGAAATGTTTTCTCCGGACGAATACGGGGCCTGGAAATTCTGTGATGATGAAGATATTTTGAGGGTTACCGACGGAATTGAGTCAAATTCCAAAATTTCTGTTATGGCTGATGTGGGCCGGGTCGATATGGATGCCATTAAACCTGCGTCGGAAAGCCCGGTAGACATGATTCGCACCGCAGTATATGTGAAGGATATTGACAAGGCAATTCAGATGGCAAATGAGTTCCATGACAAAGGGTATGAGACCACAATAAATGTCATGGCAATTTCCAGAGACCAGGGGATTGAACTGGATGAAGCCCTAGATCAGATGGAACATGAATGCAGGTGTGATGTCATATATATTGTTGACAGCTTTGGGGCCCTGTACCAGGAGCAAATTCAGCATCTCGTGAAAAGGTTCAAAAAAGTCATAAAGACAAAAGAGATCGGTTTTCACGGACACAACAACCAGCAACTTGCCTTCAGCAATACCATTGAAGCCATCATCCAGAATGCAAATCGTCTTGACGGCACGGTCTACGGGATTGGACGGGCGGCAGGAAACTGTCATCTGGAACTGCTGCTTGGTTTTTTAAAGAATCCAAACTACAACATCAGGCCGGTTTTGGATCTTATCGCTGATGAATTTATCCCTTTGAGGGAAAATCTTGAGTGGGGCTATACAATACCCTATGCCATTACCGGAATGAGAAACGAACACCCCAGGTCTGCAATGGCACTCCGTTCAAGTGAAGACAAGGACAACTATTCGCAATTCTATGAGAGCTTGTTGAATTCGAAGATGGATTAAATTGATTCAGCTTTTAAAACTCCCGCTATTCGGGGGTCAGAATCAGTTGGGTATGCCGTGGGTGATAGGGCCTATTAATGATCTAAAGTGAACTAAAGTGCCTAAAGTGATCTAAAGTTATTGAGTGCGCTGAAAGCGCAGTCTTTGTATGTAATTAAGAATAAGAAACCGTGAGCAAGGTATACGCTGTGGATAGTAAGGTGTTGTGATATTAAAATTGACCGCGAAGCGCACCACAACTTTAGCTCACTTTAGGCACTTTAGGCATTTTAGATCACTTGTGTCGGCCAAGTCTTTATGTACTCTTCTGGGGTGAACCAAGGTCTGGTCCTCAGGGCCAGGATTTTTTCTTGACAATTCATGGACATTAACAAATTCAGGAAGCTCCCCCTGCTGGGCATACTGCGGGGGATAGAAGCGGACATGGTGGAACCGCTTGTTGAAACCGTTGTTTCATCAGGCCTCGAAACAATTGAGATCACCATGAATACGGACGGTGCCCCGAGTCTGATTCAACACATGGTCAAGACGGCTGACAAACGTCTGGCTGTGGGCGCAGGTACTGTTCTGACAATGGATGATCTGCACTCCGCGCTGGATGCAGGCGCGACGTTTATAGTGCTCCCGGTTCTTATCCCTGATGTTGTCGAATACTGTGCAAAAAACACTATTCCTGTTTTCCCGGGCGCATTCACACCTCAGGAGATATACAATGCATGGCTTGCCGGGGCAACAATGGTAAAGGTGTTTCCCGCCGGATTCCTCGGACCCAAATATTTCAAGGAAATAAAAGGCCCGTTTAATGATATAGAACTCCTTGCCTGCGGTGGAGTAAACGCAGAAACCATTGAAATGTTCTTTTCATGCCAGGCATCTGCGGCAGCGTTTGGGGGGAGTGTCTTTAAGAAGGCCTGGCTTGAACGCGGCGATTTTTCAAGTATCAGAAAATCTATCGAAACACTTATCTCTAAACTCCCGACGGGCGGGACTCCTTGATACTTGCCTTTCTTCCAAATGGAACGTCAAGTTTTTTCATCCTGTGCCGCAGGGTTCTCGGATTGATCCCCAGAATCTTGGCAGCGCCCCGCTCCCCATCCACCCTGCCGTTTGTCATTTTAAGCGCTTTTTGAATGTGTTTTGCCATGGCGGCGTCTAGTTTGAGTAACTTTTCTTCAAAATGGACGGAACTCTCTTCTGCGTCTGCAGTCCTCAGGTTATCAAGGTCGGGAAAGGTCAGAGGGTCTCCTTTACTCAGGATCAATGCCCTCTCCACTGCATTTTCCAGTTCACGCACGTTACCCGGCCAGTCGTAGACCATTAAACTGTCGAGAGCGCCAGGGGAGAGGTTTGGTGTCCCCGAAAAGCCCATGTCTCGGGACTTTTTCTGGATAAAGTGATATGCAAGCGCAGGGATGTCGCTTTTTCGATCCCGTACAGGCGGAATAACAATGGGAAAGACCTTCAGGCGGAAATAGAGGTCTTCACGAAAGGCGCCCTCTTTGAGCATAACTAAAAGATCTCTATGGGTTGCGGCTATAATTCTTATATCCACTTGAACGGGATGGGTCCCTCCCACGCGCTCAATTTCTTTCTCCTGCAATACCCTCAAAAGCCTCACCTGCGCTGCAGGCGGAAGCTCTCCAATTTCATCGAGGAAGATAGTGCCGTTGTGTGCACGCTCAAATCGCCCGCGTTTTCTTGAATGCGCGCCTGTAAATGCACCCTTTTCATGGCCGAACAGCTCACTGTCAATCAGTGTGTCCGGGATGGCCCCGCAATTGACTTTGATAAAAGGACCGTCCCTTCGCTGGGAAGATTTGTGGATGGCATTGGCGATAACCTCCTTGCCTGCTCCGGTTTCCCCCATTAAAAGGACAGGGCTGGAAAGTGGCGCAACCTGACGAACCAGATCCATCACTCCTTTCAGGCCAAAGTCAGCGCCGATGATCTCTTCTCCGAAAAGGCTTCTTATCTCTTCCTGAAGGTACTCGTTGTGATCGGCCAGCATATCGGTGTTTTCCCATAGTTCCCGGTGTTTCAAATAGTTGGCAAGGGCGATAGCAAAGGGTTCGTTCAACAGACCCAGGAGTCTGGCATCCTGCGTTGAATACTGTTTGCCCTCATCATTGAAAACCGCGAGCACCCCAAGGTGTTTTCCCTCCAGAGCAACATATATTGCAAGACACGAAGAATCTTTTGCACCGAGGCTTCGGG
>JAFDJF010000383.1 GCA_019307645.1 Deltaproteobacteria bacterium | reverse complement strand
GCAGCTTGCTGGAAAAATTTCTCTTTCTGTTTACTTTTAGAAAACAGACCCATTATGAAAAACAGCTTGCTGAAATCGGACTTAAAAACCAAAACGCTTTCACTTGCACCAGCTACCTCCCTGAAGTGGGCAACATCCCGGATCGTGACACCATATTGGCCTGGTCAGAGTCTTCTGCGGTAGTTTTCGCCAATTCAGTTCTCGGTGCCAGGACTAACCGTAATTCGAGTGGCATGGATTTGCTTTGCAACATCCTGGGAAAAACACCTCTTTTTGGTCTTCTTACAGATGAGGGTCGGCACGCAACATGTCGTATCCAAATAAATACTTCATCGCTTCCCGACCCCCAGCTCCTGGGAGGTGCTGTTGGATTACGTGCAGGGAATGGTGTGCCGTATATTGTCGGGTTAGATAAATTCCTTGGACCCGGCCTCGACGATTTCACCATCGACTATCTAAAGGATATGGGTGCTGCCAGTGCCTCTAACGGTGCGGTGGGACTTTATCATGTCGATTCGATCACACCGGAAGCGGTTGATACCGGTCCGGATATGCTCCTGCCCGGCCACCAAAGGGATGAAATAGATGACAAAGATCTGGAACGGTTAATAGTGCAATACCCGGTTCTGTGGAAAGACCGGAAAGCAGCCCCCGCCCTCTGTTTTTTAGGGTGCCCCCATCTAAGCCTTAATCAGCTCTATAATTGGGCTGATGACATAACCGGTGCGCTGCGCAAAGCAAACCGGAAACGTTTAAGCATAAGCACAACAGTGTGTGTTGCGCCGGATGTTGCTGAAAAGTTCCGTGCTGACAACCCTGCTTATCAGAAGCTGATCGGCTCCGGGGCGAGACTTTCGTCGATCTGTCCGGCTGTATATATGGGCAACCCGCTGTTCTCAAAAAAATCAGTAATCACAAATTCTAACAAGCTCCGAACTTTTTCTTCTGCACGATTCTTTCCCGGCAAAGAGGTTTTAAGTGTCATTACCAGCGGTAAAGTAAAGGGGGAAGAATAAAATGCCGGAAATCAAAGGGCGTCCGGTTCTCCCCGGGGCCGTTCGGGGGCAGGCCCTTGTTTCGCACAAGGGATTTAATACGCTGGCCTCTTTTAAGAAAAGAACCGGCATCTACTCAAACAAAATGGTTTGCACTGATCATGACAACCCCGATCTATATGGGAAAATCATTACGGGTGCAATACTCTGCCTCCCATATACGATAGGTTCGACTGCTGCGGGTCACGCCTTTCAAAGAGTGGCAAAAAAGGGACTGGGCCCAAAGGCCTTGCTGTTTTCCGAGAGAATCGATCCCCTGACTGCAGCCGGTGTCATCCTGGCAGATATCTGGGCAGAAAGTCGAATAGTAACCGTGGATGAACTTGGCCATGAGTTTCTGGAAACTGTACGCGAGGGACAAAGTATTGAGGTTAAACAGGACGGTACAGTCATTATTATATAATCGTGCATGTCAGGCAAAAGCTCAGCAGTAAAACAGAAGACGACCCCCAGTTGGAGGTCAGTAGAACAGGAAAACAGGTTATTGCCTTATAAACTAAAAGATATCCCGAAAGTCTTGTGCTCTCCGATCGGCCCGCAACTATTGCAGCGAGCATTGATTTTAAAATTCTGGCCCATTCTCATCCCTGCTGCCGGGCTTTTTCGTCGGATCTTTTTGCGAAAAACGCTTATTACCGCCGTAATCGGTTCATTCGGCAAGACGACAACCACACGTGTGTTAAAAGCCGCATTATTTCGTGAACCGAATCCACAAAGCAACGCGAATCCCGACAGTTTCGTGGCGCTGGGGCTTCTGAGTACACGGCCGCATGTGCGAAGGGCTGTGTTCGAGGCGGGCATTGATCGTCCGGGTAAAATGGCAAGATTCGCCTGGATGATCAGACCCGATGTTGTTGTGGTCACCTCGATCGGCAGCGAACACCATACCTCGTTTGGCAACCCCGAGACCACACGAGATGAAAAAGCCCACATGGTTCGGATCCTTCCGCCATCGGGTCTTGCTGTTTTGAATGGCGATTCCCCCGATGTTTTGAAAATGAAGACCCAAACCCGTGCACGTGTCGTAACATTCGGCTTAGGGGGAAAAAATGATGTGTGGGCCGAGCAAATAGAAATGGATTGGCCTCAGGCAACTCGACTGCGCATCTGCGGCTTCGGGCAGAGCAGGACTTTGATTGTCCACTTCTTTGGATGGCCGATGATTTATTCTCTTTTAGGTGCTGTTGCCGCAGCATTGGCCCAGGGCCTCCTGCTGGACGATATCGCAGCAGCAATTGAAACGGTGCGTCCAACTGAGGGCCGCCTTCAGCCCGTTGAACTGCCAAACAATGTCCATATTTTGCGTGATGAATTCAAGGCATCCATTGAGACGGTTGATGCAGCCCTGGACGTTATCGCTGAAATCCCGGCAACACGACGCATTTTGGTGCTTGGCATGGTTTTTGAGCCAAAGGGGGAGCAGGAAAAAATATATCACCGGCTTGGGGCACGCATGGCACAAATTGCCGACAAGGCTGTTTTCGTGGGAGAAAAAACACAAATGCATTCCCTGGTTGATGGCGCTGTCAGAGCAGGTTTTTCCGAAGAGAACATATCATGGGTCCAAAAAGTGGTGCCGGATGCATTGGACGCCCTGCCAAAACCACTAATGCCGGGAGATGTCATACTGACAAAAGGGTGTAGCGAGCAGCGCCTTGAACGAATCGCTTTGGCACTCCTGGGGCGAGAAGTGCACTGCTCAATCAAAGAATGCCAAGCTGCAGTAAGCCTTCGCTGCGATCACTGCAGAATGCTGGGGCTCAGGCGATCATGATGGATGGAGGGCAACTACTAAATATGCGAAAATGGGAATGTAAATTGTATTTAAGACGGTTCGTAAACCAAGCCCTTTCGCGCTTTTAGCGTGTTTCGTAGTTGAAAGAGAACCGGGAAGATGCTACCTGATACAATCAAGAAAGGAATCCCATGAAAGCGATGATTCTCGCAGCAGGCCTTGGGACAAGATTAAGGCCCCTCACTTCTAAAAAGCCAAAGCCCCTGGTGCCCATAGGCAACAGACCTCTTATTGACAAATTAATACATTACCTGAAGGGACACGGCATCCGTGAAATAGTTGTCAATGCGCACCATCACCCCCAGCAGATTGTGGAGCACCTGGACGGAGGCCGGCCGTTCGGGATAAAGGTTGAGGTCCGGGTGGAGCCTGAGATCCTGGGCACAGGGGGCGGCATCAAAAATACCGAAGATTTCTGGGACCCAGACCCGTTTATCGTGATCAATGGCGACATCCTTACGGACGTGGATTTGAACAGGGCCTTTGAGGAACATCGCAGGAACGGGAACCTGGTTACACTGGTCCTCCACAATTACAAACCCTTTAACCAGATCCGAATTGATAATCACCAGAATATTATTGACATCGCCTCTGATGACCGCCCCGGCAGGCTTGCATTCACCGGGATACATATCATTGAACCGGAAGTCTTGAATTATATCCCATCCGGCAAATTCTCGAACATCATCGATTGCTACCGGGAGTTGATCCGATCAGGCGAACCCATCAGAGCGCATCTTTCTCACGAACACTACTGGCGGGACATCGGAACCGCATCTTTCTCACGAACACTACTGGCGGGGCATCGGAACGGTCAACAGCTATGTCCTCGCCAATAAAGAGTCCTTGCATGAAAATTCATTCTTACTGGCTCCGGACTGTCGGATCCACAGTACAGCCAGGATGGAAGAGTGGGCCATTATTGGTACAAACGTCTTGCTGGATAAAGACGTGGAAATCAGGCGGTCTATCCTCTGGAATGATGTGAGGGTGAGAAGGGGAACAAAGGTTATCGACAGCGTGGTCACCTCACAAAAAGACGTAGAAAATGATTTGTTTGATGCAATCTGCTGACCTGAAAAAATATATCCAGCTATTCTTGAAAGACAGGGGCCTGACTTTCGAAGGCCTTGAACTACAGCCACTTGCTGGAGACGGCTCCAGACGCATTTTCTGGCGCTTTACCCTTCCCGTATCAGGGGACTGCTTCATCGCCATGTCCAATCGTCCGGCTGATGACTTCACCAGACGCGAAAACCTGGCCTATGTAATGATTGGCAAGCATCTTCGAAGTAAAAAAATTCCCGTCCCGGAAATCTATCGATACAATCTAGATCGCGGCTGGTTTATCATGGAGGACCTGGGGCAAACAAACCTCCAGGAGGTGGTATTGTCCGGCAACAACCCCCTCCCGATCTATGAAAAAGTCCTGGGATTCCTTTTCCGGCTTCAAATTGAAGGGGCCAGGGATTTTGATCCCTCATGGTGCTGCCAGACCCAACAATATGACCGCGCAGTAATGCGCCGATATGAGTCGGACTATTTTAAAGATGCCTTTCTTCACCATTACCTTGGGCTTAAGAAGGAATGGCCTGAGCTCGAAACCTCATTCGATCATCTGGCGGAAACCGCATCCAGGGCGGACAACAGCTTCTTCCTCCACCGTGATTTTCAGTCGAGGAATATTATGATCTCCAATGGGGACATAGGGATCATAGACTGGCAGGGAGGACGGCTGGGTCCCCTTTGTTATGATTTGGCATCCCTTGTCATTGATCCTTATAGCGAATTATCCCCCCAACAGAAAAACAACATATTCCAGACCTACTTACTACTGATCCGGGAACATAATCCCGAATGGATCGAGTCTTTCAAAAGATATTTCCCTTATTTGGCAATCCAGAGAAACCTCCAGATTCTTGGCGCCTTTTCCTATCTCACAAAGGTAAGAAAAAAACGGTATTTTGAGGCCTACATACCAGCGGCCCTCAAGACCCTCCGGGAACTGCTCCTTCAGGTCACAGACCCCGAACTTTCTCCCCTCCGACATACTATCAATGAGCTGCAGTTACCGCAAAAAATGATGGTTTCGTAAAAATTGAATCTACTGCCTTTGAGATTTTTTTTTCTTAGGCCCCTAAATAATCTTGATTTTTATCATTAAATATTACATACTAAAAACATCATATAAAATGCTGAAAAAACAATTTATGAGGTGATAAAATGGCATTAAGCATAACTGAGGATATACGTTCAATTACTGATTTGAAGAGAAATACCAACTCAGTCCTTAAACAAATACATAAAACCAAACGTCCGGTTGTTCTTACAGTAAATGGTAAAGCTGAAGCTGTGCTTCTTTCCGCAAAGGAATATGAAAAGATTGCAAACGCATTTAATTTGCTTAAGTTTCTTATCCCGGCGGAGGAAGACATAAGAAACAATCGCTATAAAGAAGCAAGCGCTTTCTTTAAGGAATTTAAACGTGACAAAAAAATATCAGGTTAATCTATCACAGCAAGCACAAAATGATTTAGAGCATATTTTTTATTATATTGCGTATGACAGCATTAACAACGCTGCAGATTTTGTTCTTCAACTGGAAAAAAATGTTTATCCACTTGAATCCTTTCCCGACCGCCACCCCTTGATACCTGAGAATGAATTTTTCGGCACCGACTACCGACATCTACTTTATAAAAAATATCGAATAATTTACCGCATTGTAGAAAAATCAGTTTTTATTTTAAGGATAATCCATGGTGCAAAGCTCCTAAATCTATAAATGGAAAAAACTGTTAACAACAGAATTTAACAGGACAGGGTATTTGCTCCATCTTCATATATGGAATATAGGAAATAAAGAACCGGGTCTTTTTTTTCCTTTGTCCCAATCTTTCATTTTTTGCCAGGCAGGCGTTTCTAAATCGCCGCGAGCCCTTAACATATGGGTTGATATTATACCTAAAA
>JAFDJF010000382.1 GCA_019307645.1 Deltaproteobacteria bacterium | reverse complement strand
CGGAGCCCAGATAATCCCCGGAGCTGCCGTAAACATCGATGAAAACATCGTCTGTGTCCGGTCCGAGCCCGCATCCCACATATCTCTGACCCGAACAATCATAGCAGATAAATCGTCGCCATCCTTTTAAGTAAGCGTCCACAAGAAGGGCTGCATCACACTCGTCCCCTTCGGGTGGGAAAAGATCCGCATCGAGAACAAGGGTCGTCTCATTGGAACCAGGCGCTCTCAAGGCATCACGGGTGGTGTAATCTATTAACCGGTATTCACTCTGGCCGCCTGCCTCCGATGCGAAAGTCGGAAGACCGGCGAACAATTTGTCCAACTCACGGCGCACAATATGGAGGATGTGACTGCGCTTTTTAGATCCCGACGGGTATCTCAAATCATTCATCAATGTCAGCGCATGAATGGCCCGGCCTGTCTTTTTCGGATCCTTGGCCTGTTCTCTGATCAACATGCAGACACTCTGGATATCATCAAACCGCCAATCCGGGATATTTGCCCGAACATATTCGAACAGGTTCCGGCCATCCCCCTTCTCAAGGGCTTCTGTGATGGTGGTTTCGATCTCTTTGTCCAGGTCCGACAGGGAGGGCGGCCTTAAAAAATCACATGGCTCATCCTGCTGCGGCATTTGAACCAGCATCCCGAATTTATCAGTACAGGTCATCTGAAGTTTTCCCGACGAATCGGGGGACAGGTTGAACATGAATGCCCCGCCATCCGTGTGGCTTCCTCCGCGCGCATTCCAGTAGCGATCTGCAACCGGGCAAATTCGTCCGTCATCCTTTGCAAGACTGAAAAGCGTTGCATCGATGGCCTGCTTTTCCGAACCGATCAGGCCGACCTGGACCTCCCCTTGCGAATAGGCAAACACCTGGGGTCTCAGCATGGAGGTGTCCGTAATTCCCAGGAGCTGGAATCGTTGCTCCTCAGGAATATTTCGGGAGATGATAAAAAACCAGGGCCCATCGGGCGAGCCGTGGATATGCGCCGCCTGTATGGCCCTGTATGTCTCCTGTTTATTTTTGGGAAGATGCTCAAAATCGAGTTCTGTGGTGGGTGCAAGCGCCTCGATGATGTACTCCAAAGGATACCGGTAGGTCCGGTCGAGAAGATCGAACATGAGAGCGGACACTTCGGTATCTGTCAAAAACTGGGGATAGATATTTCTCTGGAGAAGGTATTCGGAAACCGAGTGATAATTGGCAAAATCACCGTTATGAACGAGCGCCATGTTGATGCCTGCAAATGGATGGGCCCCGCCGGGATGCCATACCCGCCCCTTTGTGGGAAACCTTTGATGGGCGATCCACACATGCGCGGATAATTCTTCTATTTTGTAGTATTTGACAATGGCCTCTGCATAACCCACCACTTTCAGAATCATTATATTTCTGCCATGAGACAGAACAAACGCTTTCTGATCACCCAGTGAAGCATAAAACTCCTGGTTCAGGCGAAAACTGTTTTGATTCACAAATTCATCCTCGGCCCTCCGCCGGCCCAGGTTCTCAAACCCGTTTTCCATAATAAATGAATCAAGGACGTCTGTTTTTACACGAACAAAATAGCGGCAGACATCCGGCGGTTTTACTTCGAGCCCATCAACCTCAGTCCAGTCATCGACCGTGTCAAGTGTGCTGGTGGACATCACGTCGAAACAGGGAGCAATATATTTTTTCTCCAGATCAGGCTGCACGTCAGGGTCTAAAAATGCGATATGGACCATATAGCAGTCATCCAGCACTTCCCGGCTGACACCCATCTGCTCCGGCATAAATCCCACGGCGGCAATGCCGCCGCCCTTTCCGTTTCCGCGGTTGTGCATCAATCTTGACGGCTCATAAATATGCCGCCCCGGAACCGGTTCACTGCAGCAAAACCCGACAACCCCGCACCCGCCCTCTTCCACCGCTTTGGCAGTGTCCGGGAAGTCAAGACCTTCAACCAGCCGCTTTTTTGATTCCAAAACCTTCCGTATCCTGTGCATACCGGCAGCACCTCACCTGTTTGGGCAATTTACTGGAACCCATCTCAAAATAAAGATTTTGAGATAGGTCTAACAAAAAAAGACGCCTCCCCCGGCCGGGGGTAAGACGTCTTTGTCTTCACTCATTTACCGAATTTTGACTTTTTTGTTTTGTTTAATACTCCTTTGTATAAACCCGCGCCAAATTTGAGTTTCACAGTTTAGCCTTATTTGCTTTTTTGTCAAGGGAAAAAATAGGCGCCAGAATACCAGCATCGTCATACCCGACCACATTGTTCCCGATGAAAATGCCGCTGCCGAGGAGACGGTGGAGATAGGGTATACCGGAAGTCACACTTTTTTTCCCCGAATGCATCAGTTTATTTCTCCCACTTGCACCTGTATATCTCTGGCCCTGTTCAAGGGTTTTTTCGAATGTGGGTATACCACAATGGATATTGCATTGTCATTGTTTTTTATTAGAATAAAAACCACGGATGCCAGATTATTGCGAGAAAAATAAGGCAGGTATGGGATGTTCGCATTAAATTTTTCTTGACAAGCATACTCAGTTTAGCTAAAAGCCAGTATCTAATATTAAGTTAAAATAATTTTCTATTAGTTTGCGTATTAAATTAGTTCTCGTACAATGGCGTGCGGGAATTTTTGTGAAGTATAACCGACAAAGGCGTCTGTTTTCTAATGGATACAGGCGCCTTTCTGTTTTGGGATGTCTATTTCGGTAAAAAATAAAAAAAGGTTTATTAAAAAAAGGAGGAATTAAAAAATGAGATTTTCAAAAAACAACGATGTTTTAGGAACAACCAACCGCGGCAATCCGTGTGAATCAAGCCTGTGTACTCTCTGCCGGGCAGATTGCCAGGGCAAGTGTGAAACCTGGCTTTCCAGCCTTGTGGGGCGAAAACTGCTTTACCCGAGAAGCTTCGGTCTGGTTACAGCCGGCGGCAACAATACCACGCATGTGGGTGTTTCCTACAACTCACTCAGGATTCAGGGCTATGCCTATGGCGCTCACGGACTGGGCAAAAAGATGACCAATGACCCGGATGACTGTATCTTTCCGAACGTCAACCTCGAAACCGAGTTCGGTAAGAAGGTCAAGACCAAAATCCGCATCCCCCTGATGACGGGCGCACTTGGATCCACCTTCATTGCTGAAAGGTACTGGGACTCTTTTGCCGTCGGCGGGGCCTTGAGCGGCATTCCCGTCGTTATCGGTGAAAACGTCGTGGGGGTTGACCGTAAATCAAAAATCGGAAAAGGAAAGGCCAGAAAAGGCAAAATCAAAGGCGCGCCGGAGCTTGAACGCCGTATTGACGGTTATCTCCGTTATGCAGACAAGGGGTATGGGGCCATTATCGTTCAGCTCAATGTGGAAGATACACGCAATGGCGTGGCTGAATTCGTTGCCGACAAATACGGCAACAAATGTATTATTGAATTAAAATGGGGACAGGGTGCCAAGGACATCGGCGGTGAGATCCAGGTGACCAGTCTTGAATATGCCACTTTCCTTCACGATCGCGGGTATGTTGTCGATCCCAACCCCACAAAGCCTGAAGTGAAAAAAGCATTCAAGGAAGGGGCCATCAAGTCGTTTGCCCGCCACAGCCGTCTCGGCTGAACCAATCTGGACAGTGTCGACCAGGTCCAGGAAGATTTTATGAGCAGTGTGGACTATCTCCGCAGCCTTGGTTTCAAACGGATTACCTTGAAGACAGGTTCATACGGCATGGAAGAGCTGGCAATGGCCATTAAATTCGCAACAGATGCAGATTGTGATCTTCTTACCATTGACGGTTCCGGCGGCGGCACCGGCATGAGCCCCTGGAATATGATGCAGAGCTGGGGGGTGCCCTCCATCAATCTCCATT
>JAFDJF010000381.1 GCA_019307645.1 Deltaproteobacteria bacterium | reverse complement strand
CCCTATCCTGCAGTTGGAAGTAGTCAGGCATCGATGGCGTCACGTTAATCGGCGGCACCAGATCCATCTGTTCGTAGAAGGTGCAGGCCGGCAGGACGATATCGGCGTGTCGAGCGCTGGCAGTCATGAAGATATCGGCCACCACGATCAAGTCAAGTTTGGGAAAGAGCTCCTTTGTAACGCGGTTAGGATCGGGCAGCTGGTTTATCCAGTTCTGCTTGGCAATCCACAGGGCCTTAATGGGGTACGGATCGCCCTTGTCGATAGCGTCATATGCCTTCAGGATAGGCATGAAGTTGCAGGTCATTATGCCGTGAAGGTACATGTAGAGTTCGTATACCGGGAGCTGTGGCGCTACCGGATGGAGGTTTCCGGTGATAGCTGCCAGGGTAGAAATGGCCCGGAAAGCCAGGTCGCCATGAAAGGTACGCTGCATTCCCATTCCCCTGTGGGAAGCAACAGGTCTTCGCTGTGCGTACTCGTGAGCCAAGTCCTGGATGATATCCTGCGGAATCTCGGTTATCTCGGAGACTTTTTGCGGAGGGTATTCCCGCGCCAGGTCTGCCAGCAGCTGGAAGGCAGGGCGACACCCAATGCTTCCGATCGAATATGTTCCCGTGAGCGCGGGAGATATTCCGGGCGTGTCCGCGGTCCGTGCCTCACCTATCACGGTATCCCACACCATGTACTTTTGTTCGGACCCATCTGCCACAACATCTTTTTCTCTCAGGAAAAGCCCGGTTTGACTGTTGACCAGAAACGGGCCGACCGTGTTCTCGATGATAAACGGGGTGTCATGAAGGCCTTTTTGGATGATGATGTGGATCATGCCCAGAGCCAGGGCAGCATCGGTGCCCGGTCTGATGCGGATGTATTGGTCGGCCTTGGAGGCGGTGGCGGTGAAACGAGGATCGATGACGACAAGCCTGGCTCCTCGTTCCCGGTCGTCTCGGATTGTGCGCATGCCAAAGGGATTGGTTTCGGCCGGGTTCGTGCCCCAGAGGATACACGCATTCGGCTTCTCGAGGCCCGTCAGGTATTGATCTCCCCAGACGACGCCGAAGCTTGCCATATCGCCGCAAGGACCGGCCGAATCCCCATCACCGATGATACTCACGAAAGAACCCTGAAGAGACCCGGCAAGGCTGGCATAGATCAGATCAAGCCCTCCAATGACGGCACAGCACCACAACAGGGAACTCGGCCCGTACTTCTCTCCGATCTTCTTTAAACTGGAGGCTATGGTATCCAGTGCTTCATCCCACGATCCCCCTCGCACAAATGTGACGGTACCTGGGATCCGGCATGTCGGCAGCCTCGACCTTGGTGACGACCCCTTCCTTGACATGCGCCAGCAGACCACAGACCATTCCATCCGCCGAGTTACAGACGGTTCGAACCAGTCTTTCATCCTTCCTGCCGGTTACCCAATCGGATGCGGGAGACGCCAGATACAGTGCTGCCAGGGCAACATCCTCCGGCGTGCCCAGGCGATTCAGCGGACTCAGACCGCTGAGTTGATCCTTGATCGGTTCAAAAAACGGTGCGTTGGTTTCAGTCATTATTGCTCCCGGAAGGATAGCATTGACACGAATATAGGGGGCTAACTCCCAGGCGAGAGTCAGAGTGAAAGAATTTACACCTGCCTTTGCGGCGGCGTAGGCTGAGAGACCCAATGCGGGCACTTGTGATTCACGCGTGGAAATGT
The DNA here is from genome assembly GCA_019307645.1 of Deltaproteobacteria bacterium. Next base: position 3,583 of record JAFDJF010000381.1, on the reverse strand, counting down.
TGATGATGCATCCGGATTTTTGTTCCAGCATGACGTCTGCAACTGCTTTGCTGCAGATAAATATGCTGGTGAGACTCAGCAGCAGATCGGATTCGAAGACGCTCTGACTCATCTTGCGTACGCTGCTGAAGGTCCCGCCGCCGGCGTTGTTCACCAGAATATCAATGCGGCCGAACTTTTCAAGGGTTCTCTTCACCATCGCCTCGACCTGTTCAGCGTCCTGCACATCGCAGGGAACGGCAATGGCCCTGCGTTCCAGCTCTTGAATGGCAGAGGCGGTGTCTTCGATCTGGCTGGCAGTACGGGCACAGCAGGTCACATCGGCCCCGGCTTCAGCAAATGCAAGAGCAGTCGCCTTGCCAATACCCTTTCCAGAGCCCGTGACGATCGCCACTTTGCAGGCAAGAGAAAAACGATCCAATATCATTTCGCACCCCCTTTCACTTATGCAATTAATCCCCTTTGATCCAAATCATCCGTGATATCGTTCAGTTCCAGTTCCTCCAATTTCCGCCGCCTTTGCAGGCCGATAGCCACATCACTGCTCAATGCATCAAATATGAAAAAATGATAACAGGGAGTTGAATTTTTCCAATAACTCATTGGGTAAGCCACCGGTTTGACCGGAGCCCACTGGACAGGTTCTTATTTGCCTCTCTTAGTTAAGTAACCCATGCTGAAACGGTCTCTGGGCCAAACCACGGGCAAGCCGACAATGCTTGATACGGAAGAATGCATGTCGATGTAATCATGTTGAACTGTGACCCCTCCGTAGTGATTAAACACTCCGTATTCCGGGAAGAAGGAATATCCGTGGTAGAACTGGGCCCTGTACAAGCGCCCTTTTTGGTCATAATTTTCATTGTAGATGCATGCGGATGTCTCCATATCAATATAGTAAATGCGTTTACTGTAAGTATAGTTGGGGTCCAGCTGGGTCATCTGAAACACATAACAGGGCCTGCGCATGGCGTGCAGACCCCTGATTGTATATCCATTCTTGGAATCGATCCAGCCAGGCGAACTTCCGTAAGAATAGAACATCAGATATTCACGCTCTTCGATGATTTCATACTTGTAAGGGTATTTTTTAGGTGTGATCTTTTGCATGAACATACTTTGATCATCATAGATCATGTCTCCCGAAGGGTCCTGTGTGTCTGTACTGGACATTTTGCGCACGCGCCTGAGAGACGGAATGTAAATCATTGCAGGGTCCAATCTGTCAGGATCATCATATCGGTACCGCAGCATGATCAAGCCTCTATTGGCCCGGGGTTCGAGCATATTGTATCCGTAGCCCATCCATTCATTTTTCTTTTTCGCACGTTCATCATACCAGCCGTAAGGCGGAAAAAGAATCCGCCCCTTATATCTGATAGCTGCAACGTTGACACTGGTGCGTTTATCCATTTTCAGGTTTCTGTCGAACCCATGGGAATTATTGCCCCAGATCCCCCAGCATGAGTCGTAAGCGATGGATCTTCTGTCAAAATTATACAATACCTGTTGTGCCTTAAATTCTCCCGAGGGCCGGGGAAAAGGAACCCCGCCCTCCCATGACCAGGGATCGATATAGCCGTCCTTGTCTAATTTTGTTTTCCCAAGGTTTCGTCTGCTCGCCTCAATTAAGGGTAAAAACATGTAAAACTGCCTGGTGGGAATGATCTCAAATTCCGGTATATTGCCTACTAAAGGGGGGGCCCCCGGCTTGAGTATATTTTTGACAATCAGCGGCGGAAACAATTCCTTGAGTCCTGGATACTTGACCAAATCCTTAAAGGTATCTTTCCCCGGCTTGATCTCCGGGGCAATCTTGCCCACCAGTTCAGGGGCGGTAAAACCCAATAGCTCGGCCGTTTCCTTCTTCATTTTCTCTTTATCAAAGGCCATCATTTCATAAATTTCAGGGGGCAGGATACTTTTCAGAGGCCGGGTGACAAATAGATCGGTGGGATCATCAAACTGCTTCTTGTGTTCAGTGGTATAAAAAGAGTAGCCTTCAGGACCTGGCAGCTTTTCTTCCGCCCATCCGGCCATAGGTAAAAGGATCAATGCCATACACAGAATTAAACCGTTTTTTGTGAAAAACATACGTTTCATCATATTGGTCTCCTTTCTCTTTTGTTTAAAATCTAAATGGGTTGCCCTTTATCCAAACCTCCTTCCGACCATTTCCTCACCGGCCTTGTTGTGTTTGCCTACGGTTGCCCCAAAATCCAGGGAACAAAATCACATTGCTTTTAAGGATTCTTGCAGTTTAATTGCGTGGGTAACTTTTAGGGATTGTCGCGTCACTTTACCAGTTTTGGAGCTGCTCGTCCGCAAATCATCGGCAAGTCTAAGTAGGACCTTATTCCCGGCTGTGCCCGGCAAACGTAGGGGATGGCATTCACGCAATGCATGGCCGTGACAATAATGCCTTCATTCCGCAGCAATCCTGCTTCAACAGTGGCTGGATGTATGCCGTGATATACGGCTGTTAAGTCCGGATCGCCTTTTACTACAAGCTCATAGCGCGGACCTTGAGGCCCAAAGCCCCAGGGCTTGTCAAAATGTTTATCACCCATAAACCAATTGACAATCGCCTCGATTACCGGCTCTCCCTTTACACAGCCTTGCCAGGTAAATCGCTGGGCAGCCACCAGGCCAGGCTCTATGACACCGATGGGGGAGTCTATGGGCTCGGTCGCTGCGGCGACTTCATTTATCGTATTAATTTCTTCATCCAGGTTAAAACCCATCTCATCCGCCACCATATGGATGGATTGGGCAAAACCATCCGTTAGGAACGTCACCATGGGGCTTGCCAATGCCTCTTCCGGCTTTTTGCCAAACAACATAATCTCGCTTATTACGTCGGGAGCACCGTAGGTACGGATATCGGAAAACTCTTCGGCGCGCACGTGGGTAACCGCACGAGTTAATGACGTCAATTGCAAGGGAAAACGTTCCGTCATCCCACCCGGATGAATGCCCGTACCGTGCAAGACCGAATTCCCTTTTAAACAAGCCTGCTGCAGCCGGTCAGTCGTTTTAGATTTGGGTGGATAAACCCAGCCGACTGTCGTTACCACACTTTTCCCGGACTCCAGCAACCGAATTACTTCATCTTCATTGGGCAAAAGTGGTGTATATACCACACAGTCAGCATCCAGTGCCAGAATGTCGTCGATGTTATTTGTGGCGACTACCCCAATCTCACCCGTACCCGCAATCACCCCGGCATCTTTCCCGGCTTTGTCCGGGCTGTGTACCCAACACCCTGCCAACCGCAAATCAGGGTGACTTTGCACACCCTCAATCGCTGCCTTGCCGACCCCTCCGGTTGCCCACTGAATTACTTTATATGTCATAGCCTGCCTCCTTTATCTCTTACTGTGCCGGGTTAATAAAAAGGGTTCTTCTCCCAATTTGGGAGAAAGGGTCCAAGGGGTCCAGGATTCAAGGATCCAAGTGTTTGTTTTCCAGGGATTTGATCATCGCTTTCAGCATTCTCTCGACATCACCGATCTCTTCTCTTAATTCCTGAAGCCTCTGTTTGGATACCAAGGTGCATTTCGCGTAGTTTGGTATATATGGG
>JAFDJF010000380.1 GCA_019307645.1 Deltaproteobacteria bacterium | reverse complement strand
TAAGCTGATTGGGACTCAAAGTACTTACAACCAGTTTGCGTGCTTCTATCTCAGTGCCGTCGTCAAGACGTATCCCTGTTGCATTTCCATTTTCTATTATAACCCTGTCAACCTCTTTATTAATATGAAATTCACATCCAAGCTGATTCAGTATCTGATGCGCCGCATGGGCTATCATGTGTGTGCCGCCCCTGTTAAAGCCGATTGTAGAAAGGGATGTGGCCATTCCTATCAGGTTCGTTCCCAGCCCGGGCTCGGTTATATCGACAGCCCCTGTAACAGCAAATCGCAGAATGCAGGACTGGAGTTCAGGGCTTTCAAACCATTCCTGTGCTGTACGATAATAGCTTGCAGTAAGGGTCAGGCTGTCCGGCTCCATATCAGCTTCAATCAGTTTTGGAAATACCAACGCCTGTCTTTCCAAAACTTCCGGCTCCATTCGCATCTCAGCCGGACGAAAAAGCATATCCATCTGAGCTTTCTGGTACTCATCACTATGCTCAAGGTCCGTGATTTTCAACCATTTTTCAGCGTCCTTTTGTGAAAAACGGGCGATTTCCCCGGCAGAGCGTTCCTGTGACGGATCATGCTTGTCACTGTAAATCGCAAGACATGTCTCATTATCCCTGAAAACAAATCCATCACTGCAAAGGTACTGATCCCATTGCGCACCATAGTCCCAGAATTCAGGAAAATCACGCCAGATCGGCAAATAGTACCAGGGTAAGATGATATTGGCATGGGTATTACCTCGAAAACCAGGGGCAGCGATCTCTTCAGTTGCAAGGCACCCGCCGATTTCATGTCTTCTTTCGAAAATCCCGACACTCATACCGCCGTATTTGATCAGATACATGGCAAGCAAAAGCGCTTTGTTGCCGCCACCGACGATTACAGCATCATATGTTTTATCTGACATTATATTTTCTCCGTTATTCTAAATATTGCTATTTTCATTTGTCTCATTCGGATTAAGGGGCGTGATAAAAATATTTGGGATGATTATTTTTTTCCATGTCCCTAACGGCTATTTATGTTTATATATACCCCTCTTCACGCGCCGTGGTTACCATCTCCGGTTCTTTCCACCATTTTTCTATTCCATGCTCTTGTGCGATCGTGTTTGCGCAGTTATATCCCGGGCCCCAGATGATCATTCCTCCGGGTGCCACACTTGCGCCGCCGACATAGAAGTTTTTGATCGGTGTTGTGTAATTCGAGCAATCCTGGTTTGGCCTGAGATATCCCATCTGCAAGGGGTGATATGCTCCCTGTTTGTAGCCGCCCTTCACCATATTGACATATTTATTTTGAATATCAACAGGAGTTGTCATATAGGTCTCAAGTATCTTGTCCCTTGAAAAATTGCTGAGATATTTTTCAAGAAGACAGATCATCTCTTCAGCCCGCTGGGCCCTAAAATCACGACTGTACCATTTGTCGCTTCCGCCGTCTTTCAGGTCAAAAGGAGCCATTTGGGAAACATAGGCCGAGGCTTTTCATGCCGATATTTAATCCAATCCCATTGCGGTAAAGAACTGAGAAATTTTGTCCTTTATCTCATCAACAGTTGTATACCGGGAGTCCATGCAATCCATCCCGATATGGAGAAACGGAACTCCCAGTTCACGGCACGTATCTCGCATTATGCTGGCGCTTGCAGCCATCTCCTTGTGTCCCATATGACCCGGAAAAAATACGCAGTCCACTTTGTAGTCTTTGACGATCCGTTGGATGTCAAACACAACATTGTCTACCGACCCACGCCCCTGGTGGATCATGGGGCCGTGCTGAAAAGCTCTTTTGGCAAGGCCTCTGAACATGGAATCCTCAGTTGAGGTATCAATCAGCTCATAAGGGCAATAGCCCACCATGTCCATCACAACAACCGCACCCCACTCCTGTTCAAGCCATGATGAGATCTCACCAAAGAAGGTAGGTAGAATGTCATACCAAAACACCCGGATCTTCTGATTCGGGACCTCTGGTTTATTCTCCCTCACCCGCATTTCTGCATCGGCGATCAAGTCTTTGAACCACGGGGTATTTTCAGGATTACCTGCCCCCGGGCAATTGGTCATGCCAAAACATGACATGCCCAGGATATTACCATGGGGCGCTGGTATGGACCGTCTTATATCATTATATTCCATCCACAATTCATACTGTTTGTTTGTTTCTTCCACCACCTCCCTGAGTCGATCCATGTCCATTGTCTTTCCCGTATGCTTGGTGATGAAGTCTATCATCCGCCTCATTTCACCGGCATAGTACTTAATAGCCCGTTCATCTTGATGGTAGGGTGGATCAGGGACAAAAACCGGGACATCGCGCCAGTCCGGATGATGCATAAATGCCGCATGCCAGCCGGTGACACTGTCACATGGCTCGGTCAAAGCAAGATATGCGCTGGGGATCGGCAGAAGCTCCGCAATCGCATAATAAAGGGTTAACCTGATAAGGGTACAACAGTCCTTGGGCACGGTCATTCTATCGGCTGCCTCAAGGTCTTCCATATGATGGGGAGTTCCGCCAGTGCCGGCTCCGGTGAATATCTGCTCAATGGTGAAATACCAGTGCAGATCCATGGCTGTAAGTATCTCTGCAGGATTTGTAAACTGGCTGGCCAGAAACGGCAATCCTTTTTCCACGCATTCTACGGTTCTTTTATGTCGATTCAGCAGATCCTTAAGTACCGGTATGTGAAGATGTCCCATCTCTCCGGGATCCTGTTCCAAAACTTCAAATATCGGCTCATAAAGAGCGATTTCCTCCTTCGTTCTCGATAAGCTCTTTTCTTTTTTTTCGTTCATTCTTTACCTCCCGATCCTTTCTAAAAATGCCTGTACCCTTGTTTTTAACTGGCCGACACCGCCTAAGGTATATTCACGATCCACACACAGAAGGGGGATCTCCCATTCCTTGAAATCATTAATAAGGGAGAATTGCTCAAAGCCCCACATCTCGCAAAACGTCAGCCGCTCAAAAAGGACGCCATCCACCTTGAAATCTTCGATCATTTTCCGGATGTATCGGGTTCTTCTTTCATATTCCGTGTACATGCGTGCGCAAGAAGGGCGGTCAGCCACATAATACTGGGCAAGGGCCAGAAGCGGGTCATCGATATCCTCATTTACATCCTGCCACAGCATTCTGGAGCCGAAACAAAGGGAATCGGTCACCACAAGCCCTCCCTGATCTTCAATGGCTTTTATATATCCCGGATTATCCAATTCACCTCCCATGATCATCAATCTAGCCCGGTAATTCCCATTTCCTTCCCTGTCCTTCAGGTCACCCAAGAGTTCCACAAGTAACTGTTTATACCGCTCTTGGGGCATGGCCGTTCCGGCCACTGTGACGGCCAACGCTTCTGCGCCGGTAATCGGGGGGTGGGCGCCTTTTCGCATATCATAGATTTTTCGCAGGAGGCGTCGGCTTTCGTTGTGGAGCCCTATTGCCTGCGTTAGCTTATCATTGGTGATTTCCACGCCGAAATGTTCCTGCATATCGTTTTTGAGATTGACCAACTCCTCCCGAAACCATTCTACCTGTGGCGGCTCGGCTTTTTTGGGAAGACTCAAGATCTTTACAAAGGGCGTTTTCACCTGGCGTGTCCAGTGATCGTAGACACGGCGAATGTGATCACAGCTATTGAACATGATGAGGCCGTCCATGAAATCATATTCTCCCTTAAGCGCCATGTTGAAGACGTGGCGGGGAAAGGTGCAATTGATGCTGCTGAAAAACGCATCTGCAAGCTCTGTTTCTGTACTGCCGGTGGCCCGCAAACGAAAGGGAAGAAGACCTGCCGCGGTGAGCATTTCATTGGGCATGGCAGAACATAAGTATCCGACAACGTTGCCCCCTTGCTCCTTCCACTT
>JAFDJF010000379.1 GCA_019307645.1 Deltaproteobacteria bacterium | reverse complement strand
CGATAATATTGGGTAAGCGCTTTCAGTCTTTCAGGATGAGCAACAGGAATTTTCTTTTTCACACTCTTTACTACAACCGCCTTGAAATTCTTGGCCCCCATAACCGCGCCAAGACCGGCTGTGCAAACGGCATCATTGTCTGCAGTCACAATTGCCATGACCGCCCTGTTTTCACCGGCCGGTCCGATTGCAGCCACCCTTGCCCTGCTACCGTGCTCTTTTTTCAGTGCCGCCCGGGTTTCTATGGCGCCAATTCCCCAGTAGTCGGAAGCATCCATAAACATTGCCGTATCATCATGGATATAGAGATATACAGGCGTGTCAGACCGGCCTTGAACAACCATGGCGTCATATCCGGTAAACTTCAAGGACGCCCCCCAGATTCCGCCCAGGTTGCCGTAGGAAAAGCAGTTGGGGGAATTTTCCGGCGTTTTTCCGCAGATGGTCCATCTGGAACCACCGATAACGGGCATTCCGCACAGGGGGCCTGTGGCGAATATCAACCTGTTTTCAGGATCAAAGGCATCAATTTCAGGAGAAACCTCATCCCAGTAGATCTTCGCCGCGATTCCCCTGCCCCCAAGGAATCTGTCCGCGTAATCCATGGTTGGAACGGTTGTAATGCTTCTGGATGACAGGTCCACCCTCAGGATTTTCCCGACATAGCCATATGTAGACATATTTTCTTCCTGACAGGCTAATAATCCATATAGCCGTATTTTGGATACTTGCCGACAACCAGCAGTTCGGTTGTGCCATAGCCAACTTCTCCGTTGCACGTAAACTCTGATCCATAGTCACAATAACCCCAGATATCCGCTATTACCTCAGGATCGGTCAAGTCAAACTTGTACCCGTCCATCCAGTCTTCCCCCATCCAGACACCGTGGATAAAGTTTTTATAAAAACCTCCGTAACCGCCGGGCGCCTGGTAGCAAATGGAGATGGGTTTAATTGCTGCCTCAATAATTCGGCCGTCACAGACCTCCATTTTCACATTGCCGCCTGCAAACCGCCGTGGCTGTTCAGGTCTGTCATCATTAAACGCGTAATTATGGTCTACCCTTACAAGTTCAAGCGGCTCTTTATCAACGCCAAAAGGATAATATAGTCCGCCGCCAAAATGCCAGGTCCTTACACAGCTATTCTTGTCATCCCATACCTCTCTGATATGAAAACACGCACCCCAGTCTTTAAAATGCATCATAACAAAGTTGAAAAGCAGGCCGTCGTATATCTTAGGATCCTGCACACCGGTTTCAGCAAACATCTCGGCGCCCCCAACCCTTACACCCCAGGACCGGTCCCTTTCTCCAACCCAGTTGTCTTTGTCAAGTTCAACGGTTCCCTCTTCAGTCTTTAGCCAGCCGGAGGCTCTTCCGCTTTGAATGATACGTTTAATGTGCTCTTTTACCCTTCCCCTTTCAACATGGTACTGGGCAGGGATTTCCTCAAAAAGCGGACTTGTCCCTTCCAGCGTGATATCAAAGCTCAAACCATATTCATTTTCATCGAGGATATAACGGGCTTTCTTCAGCGGCTCGACCACCTCATAAGTAAACGGGCCGACCTTGAAAACATCAATATCGGGGCGCAGTACACGGGATGCCCTGATTGTATACTGAATTTTGTCTTCGATTGTATAGCAGACAAAGGCATCCATGACATTACGATTGGGGTAATAACCGAATCCCGTGGCAAGGTGTCCGGCGCCATTGATCTCGTGGATCTGGCACCAGGCCCTTTCTGTCCACTCCCGTGCGCTTGTTCCAGGAGTGTCAAAAGTGGATACTGCCTGGTGACAAAACATCTCGTCATACCTGGTAATCATAATGCGTCCTCCTTGAAATAGGTTTTTTATTTCTAACCACTCTTGTCCAGAATTGGTTTTATTTGGGAAAAATGAAGGGTGGGCTGTGGCCACCTATCAAAATGGCGGGCACAGCCCACCCTACTTTTTACGAGACCATCAATAATGAATTTACCTGAAAATGGTGCCACATGCCAAATTTTCTTGACAACTATATACCGAAAATATATTGGTTGGTCAACCAAACAATAAAAAGGATCCATCATGGGACGAAAAAGTCTGGCCAAGGTAAGAAAGGCGGAGATTCTTGACCATTTTTACAAAGTCCTCATTAAAGAAGGGTTTGAAGGTGCATCCATTGCTAAGATCGCAAAACATATGGGTACCTATCCCGGTCATATCACGCACTACTTTAAAACAAAGGAAGAGATGCTCATTGAACTTGTCACGACCCTTCTTGACAGCTATGCAAAAACAGTTCCCGGATGGGAAAAAATCAAGGACCCTGAAGAACGGATGGATCACATCCTTAAGACGGTTTTCAGCCCTGACTGGTCAGAAATTGCGGATAACCGGGTCTATTATGCCTGTTATTACCTGAGCCTTGCAAACCGGGAAATCCACACCCTTTTTAAAAATTTCTATAACCAGTTTAGAGATATTTTAGCAAAAGAGGTAAGAATGTATCTGGATTCCCAGGCCTCTGACCATCCGGATAAAGATCCGGAAACGATTGCAGATGCCATTATTACCATAATGTCAGGAGTAGGTCTTTACAACAATATCATTGACAACAAGAACCGTGTTGGGGCTGCCGGACAGTTTGCCAGACAGGCTGCCATGAACCTCTTAAGAAATCCATAACAATTCAGGTTATAAGGTTCACGGTTTAGGGTTCAAGGTTCAAGCGATGAAGGAGGGAGAATTATGGTAACAAAATATGATGAGTACATGTGTCACCAGACAATCAACTATTTTGACCAGCCGCAGACCAGTGCAAGGGAGTGGTCGGAAAGGCTGATATTTCATCTTCATGACAGGGAAGGTAAGATTCATCACTGCTGCGGTTTCGGGCTTTATCCAAACCGGAATGTGATGGACGCCTATGCCATTTCTTCAATTGAGAAAAAGACACAGTATGGCGTAAGGGCATCCCGTATCCTTCACCCAAGGTATGATGAGGTTGAGGTGGGGCCGTTTGTCTATGAGGTGATCGAACCTCTGAAAAAAATACGGTATGCCTGCGCGGACAATGATTTTGATATCAGTTATGACATTGAATTTGAAGCTGTCCTTCCGTGTCACGCAGAAGATACTCAACTTTTCATGGATAATGGCCGGATAGTTGAAAACGCAAACCGGTTCGACCAGTCAGGAAAGGCAAGCGGATGGCTCAAGGTGGCGGGTGTTACCTATGAACTTGATAAAGAAAAATTCATGATCGAGCGTGATCACTCCTGGGGTATTCGGAGAGACCAGGGAACAATCTTTGAAGTTGATGTCCAGCCCATGAGCATCCCCGAAGGATACCTTTATTCCTGGGGAGTCCTCCAGTTTGACGACTGGGGTTGCTGTTACCACATCAGGGAGATGCACGATGGGACACCGATCCTGTCAAGCGCAGGGGTTTATTATGCAGGATCTGAAAATGAAGAGATAAAGGCAACAAAAATAGAACACGATTTCAAGTTTGAAGACAATGCGCTTAGAAAACTAGCTGAAGGCTCCCGTGTGATCCTGCATCTTGAGGACGGAACTTCAAAAGAAATTTTTGCGAACCCGCTGAATTACTGCTGTCTGAAGGTGGGTGGCTATTTCGGTTATGAAGGGTTTGTCCACGGAAAGTGGTATGGCGGCGACTTTGTTGACGGTGTGAGTTTTGACATGACTGATCCTGATAAACTAAGGGAAGCATCCTTCATTGATAACGCGGGCTGCGTTCTGGAATGCGATGGCAAGACCGGGTATGGCGTTATTGAGCTTGTTGTAACAGGTAAAAGTGTTCAGTACGGATATGAAGGGTATTAGGATTGGTGATTTGTGCAGTGTCGGTAGGCCGTTGTCAACGGCAGTGAA
>JAFDJF010000378.1 GCA_019307645.1 Deltaproteobacteria bacterium | reverse complement strand
ATGTGCAATACACACCGGTTGATGAGCAGAACTATAAAATTCATACAGCTTTCTGGTTTAAAAGCACGATTGAGGAGGATTAGACCATGTCTGACTGGCATTGCTACAAATGTAAGGTAGAAGTGGACGAGGATGATATTTCCATGATGTACATGGACATGCTGGGTTTTCAGCCTGGCCTTATTTGCCCCAAGTGCGATTTAATGCTTGTGCCCGAAGCCACCGGGTGGGATATCATAAGAAAGAACGAAGAGGAAATTGAGGCAAAAATGGCATAGCTGCCTCCCCCGTTTATATTTTCTAAGTAACATATGAAAAGAAAAAAAGCTGCTGCCAGGGCGTATGAGTCTCCTGAGTTCAATCAGACGCTTGATGAGATCCTACACCCTGGCGGCCTGGAACTTACAGCCAGGCTGGCAGAGGTCGCAAAAATCAAATCCGATTCGCGAGTCCTGGACATTGCATCCGGTCGTGGCACCACAGCGTGTTTTCTGTCCCAGCGCCATGACTGCCCTCTAATCGGCATTGACCTTTCCCTTGTATCAACCTCTCTTGCCGGAAAAAAAGCACAAAGTGAAGGTATTGCTCAGAAGGTTAAGTTTGCAGTGGCCGATGCAGAGTATCTGCCTTTTGCTGACTCGAGCTTTGATGTTGTCATCAGTGAATGCGCTTTTTCTCTTCTTCCCGATAAAAACACCGGAGCAAAAGAGATCGTTCGGGTCCTGAAACCTGGGGGAAGACTGGCTATCACGGACGTTGTTCTGCAGTTCCCGTTGAGTGCGGAGTTGAAGACCCGGGTGCTTTTCGATTCCTGTTTTTCAGGGGCCGAGACCCTGGAAGGGTACAAGGAAATATTCAGCCGGGCCGGCCTGGTTGAGGACTTCATGGAAGACCATTCAAGAGAACTGAAAAAAATAACCTATAAATTGGTTACAGGCTACGGATCGATTTCGGCATTTTGGGAACAGTTTGGAAAAGGGTCCTTATCCTGTTGCGGCGCTTCCGAGGATGGCTGCGATGCGAGTAGTATCCCCTGGAAGAGACTGTTTAGCGAAGGAAAACCGGGGTATGGCTTACTTTCCTTTACAAATACAAAGGCCGGTCAATGAAAGAAACAATCGGTGAAACAAAAAGCCTTTGCCCAATATGTCTGAATGTTATTCCTGCCGCCAAAGTGTCTGAGGATCAGGATGTTTTTTTAGAAAAAACCTGCCCGGACCATGGTGATTTCAAGACCCTCCTTTGGAGAGGCGAACCCTCATACCTGGACTGGGGCAGGGGCGAGGATGCTCCTGGCGCCGACGTCAGACAGACACTCACTGTCAACAACTGCCCAAACGACTGCGGGCTTTGCCCGGAACATGCGGCACAGACCTGCACGGTACTTATGGAAGTTACCGGCAGGTGCAATCTGAACTGCCCGGTGTGTTTTGCCAGCAGCTCTAACGGAGGAGCCGAGTTTCATCCCGATATTTCTGAAATCAGGGCCATGTTCGGCGCAATTATTGATGCCGGGGGCCCTTATCCAGTCCAGTTGAGCGGAGGCGAACCCACCCTGCGCGACGATCTTCCTGATATCATTTCTTATGCAAAGAAACTGGGGTTTTATCATATCCAGGTAAACACCCATGGTCTCAGGCTGGCAAAAGACAGAGATTATCTCCAGGATCTCAAAGATGCCGGCGCGGATCTCATCTATCTGCAGTTTGACGGGGTGACAGATGATGTGTACAGGAAAATCCGTGGGGCTGATCTGTTTGATCTGAAGGTCAAGACCATAGAAAACTGTGCGGAGGCAAAAATAGGCGTCCAGCTCGTCCCTACACTTATCCCGGGTGTCAATGATCATCAGATTGGCGAAATGATTCAGTTTGCCAAACAGCGGATTCCGGTGGTTAAAGGGGTCCACTTTCAACCGGTCAGTTATTTTGGCAGATACCCGAAAGCGCCGGCAGACGAAGACCGGATCACGACCCCCGATGTATTAAGGGCACTTGAGGCGCAGACAGAAGGCGAAGTCAGGGCAGAGAATTTTCTGCCGCGTAGAAGGCAGGATGCCCATTGCGGTTTTTCAGGTTTTTTTGTCCTGCAGGAAGACAATCGTCTGAAGGCCACAACCATTTTCAAGCCCGAAAAGCCTGCGTCTGCCGACTGTAATGCCGTATCCGGGGTTGGATCTTCAATGGGAACACCCTCCGAACATGTGCGTAAATTTATCGACCGAAAGTCCAGATTTATCGAACCTCTCCCCACTCTCCCTACAAACTGCGCGTGTGAACCGCAGGGCTCCCTTACGAACATCTTTGAACGGGCCCGGGTTCATTATTTGTCCATTTCCGGCATGCCCTTCCAGGACGTATGGACCGTCGATCTGGAAAGATTGCAAGGGTGCTGTATTCACGTTGTCACACCTCACAAGCGGTTGATTCCCTTCTGTGCATACTATCTAACCGATATGTCCGGGCACAGGCTGCCCGGTAAAGGGTCGGCTGAGGCTTAGGAGACTGTCCGAGAATGCCCTTTTTCCTCAACTCGTCGTCATACTTAAAAAATTATCCTCGGAATATCAACTATATGCCTGTGGTAATTTTTTTCGTATTTCTCGATTTGAGAAAAAATTGCTATTCTCTGGCAGCCTCCCTGGAGGCTTTCTGATGGCAGAGGCCGTGCTGGATGAAGGCCGAATTACCGATGAGGCCCTTGAGGCCTTTCGAAGCAGGGTCGGCACAAAACTCCGCATACAGAATCAGTTCAATGAACTGGCCTCCAGTGACGCCATAAGAAAATTCGCAGACGGCATCGGAGATTCCAATCCACTCTGGAGAGACGAGAACTACGCTCGATCCACAGTATATCGGTCCATAGTAGCGCCTCCTTCCTGGGTCAACAGTGTCCTGCCCACGTGGGTGCTCCAGGGGCTTCCCGGAGTCCATGCCCTTCATTCGAGTACCGATTGGGAGTTTTATCGCCCGGTGCTGTTAAATGACAAAATTATGCCTGAGTGTTTTTTTACCGGATGTCGGGTTGTAGCCAGTGAATTTGCAGGAAGATCGGTCCTCGAACGTCAGGAGTCAAGGTTCTACAATCAGAGAGGGGAGCTTGTTGCCAGGGCAAAACCCGCCGCCTTCAGGGTTGAGCGCCGTGCAGCCAGGGAAATAGGGCGTTACAGTAAGATAACGTTGCCCCACCCCTGGACCGAACATGCACTTCAGGAGATTGAGAATGAGGTGTTGAATGAGAGAATCCAGGGGCCTGATACACGATATTTTGAGGATGTGGAAGTTGGAGATGAACTTCCGCCCGTGATAAAAGGACCCCTGGGTGTATCTGATGTCATTGCATACTGTATCGGTGCTTCGCCGGCACCCATAAGGGCCCATGGACTTGCGCTCCGGCACTACCGCGAGCACCCTGCCTGGGCCTTTCGTGATCCTGAAACCCATGCCATGGAACCGGTCTACAGCGTGCACTACAACAAGGCGGCAGCCAGTGCCAGTGGGCTTCCGTATCCCTATGACGCAGCGGTCCAGAGGCACTGCTGGCTGATTCATCTATTAACAAACTGGATGGGGGACGAGGGGTGGCTCAAAAGGAGTTACGCCAAGTTCAGCAATGTGGTTTATCTTTCAGATGTGGTCTGGATCCGGGGAGTTGTCACAAATAAATATATGGATAAAGACGGGGAGTGCTGCGTAGATATTAAGACCAATGCCGAGAACCAGAGAGGTGAAGAGGTCATGCCCGGGAGGTCCACGGTGATCCTTCCCTCAAGGGAGACGGGGGAAGGGCCGGTTTCCGTCAGGCTGAAGGGCTGAAGGGGAGAGAGGGCAGAGGGCATGGCGCAGAGGGCATGGCGCAGAGGGCATGGCGCAGAGGGGAAGGGGAGAAATAAACCCTAAC
>JAFDJF010000021.1 GCA_019307645.1 Deltaproteobacteria bacterium | reverse complement strand
TCTGGTGCGTGGTTATTCGCTCAATCAACGCAGACTGGCGGAAAAAGGCGTTGAAGATGTGCGGCAGGTTTTGAGTTTGCTTGCAGACACCCTGGAAAGTCATAACCTTGTCAGCGATGAAGGACTGGCCGTTCTGGAAGTTGTCAATCGCTATGCAAGGACCTGGCAGCTTCTTCTGCAATATGACGAAAATAATCTGCCGGCTCTGGAGACAAAACACGTTGCCAAGGCCAGCCTGGAGATTGATAAGGCCCATCAGGCCATTGCCGCCTTGAAAAAGGAATTAATGCTCAGAAAAGAGGCGAGTGAACTCTTTGGCCAGGAACGTGGGGATGCTCTTGCCGGGATTATCGGAGCAGTGCAGCAAACATTCGGAGGCAATGACCTTTATCCAGGTGTTGAAGAAAAGGCGGCCCATCTCCTCTACTTCGTGATCAAGGATCATCCTTTCACGGATGGCAACAAGAGGATCGGCTCTTTTCTCTTCCTGTTGTTTCTCAAGAAGAATGACTTGTTGGATCAAAAAAGCTTCAGCAATAAGGCGCTCGTGGCGCTTGCCCTTCTGACGGCCGCGAGTGAACCGGGGCAGAAGGAATTGATGGTCCGGCTTATTGTGAACCTTATTTCGGAGGAAGGCTGATACTGAAAAGTTTCAGGATTTTTTCATATGTACTCAGAAGACGATCTACTCCCACTTTCCGCCTTGCAGCATCTTCTTTTCTGCGAGCGGCAATGCGCGTTGATTCATGTTGAGCAGGCATGGGTCGAGAACCGGTTTACCGCCGAGGGGAGAATTATGCATGATCGGAATCGAGGGGGGATGTCAGGATCGAATACAGCATGCCCATGCGCTCTCTTCGATTAGGTGTTGTGGGAAAAGCGGATGTGGTGGAGTTTCATCGCGATACAGAACATTCTGAAGATTTATGGCGACCCTTTCCCGTAGAATATAAGCGGGGAAAACCGAAGAAAGACAATTACGACAAAGTCCAGCTTTGCGCCCAGGCCCTGTTTGAGGTCCTGCCAAGAGACACAGAGGACTGGAAACTCATGAATGCCCTCCTGAGTGAGCGGGAAACGCTCCGTATAAAAGAAAAACAGCTTGGAATAAAAGAAGATACACTGTTTTATCCTGCTGAAGAGAAATAATTTTCATGTTTGATCGGGCCATTATTTGCTCATGAATTTTATCACTTGAGCTTAATTCTGTATGCTGGTATTGATGTTAAATGCCTTTTGGAAATCGCTGTTTTTATCATCGGGGGAAAAGAGAATGAAAAGAGATGAGATAATCGCGTCCCTGCGTCGATTTAAGGAAATGAACCAGCAAAAATATAATATTATAAGAATCGGTCTTTTTGGTTCTGCAGCCCGGGACAACATGCGCGCACAAAGTGATATTGATGTTGTCGTTGAGATGGAAACACAGGACTTATTTGATCTTATAGGCATTAAACTGGATCTGGAAGAACAACTGAGTCAAGAGGTTGACGTTGTCAGCTACCGAAAAAAAATGAATGGATTTCTTAAACGCAAGATTGACAAAGAGGCTGTCTATGTATGATCGGGACCTCGCAATTGAGATATTAACCCAGATTTACGAATCAACTCAGACGATCTTAAAGCGGTTTTATCCGGTAAAATCAGTGGAGGATTTCACGGGCTCGGATGGAGGTATGGAAAAACTGGACTCCATCTGCATGCAATTGATTGCAATCGGCGAAGGGCTGAAAAACCTCGACAAGGTTACCAATAATTCCCTTCTGCCCAAATATCCGCAAGTTGAGTGGAAAAAGGCCAAAGCGTTAAGGGATATTATCAGCCATCATTACTTTGATGTGAATGCTGAGGCCATATACAAGGTATGTCAAGATCATATTGGTGATCTTGCTGAAACGATAAAGAAAATCATTGATGAAATATGATGATGCTGAAGGTTTGGGGGTAAGTCTACGATTGACTCTTATTCAGGATAGCTTTCAGTTTTTCAACCCGCTGCCTCTTTAAATCAAAATCCCTACCCAGTTCATCCAGTGTGGATTGAAACGTAAACTCCAATGTCAATCGCACCGCCAGGGGCAAGTCGCCCCCCGTGCGGGGGCAATGGAATGAGGATAGACTTAATCGAGAAGTATCCGGGAGGCTTTCGCGTGGAGTTGTTTGAACTGCTTCAAAAGATTGGTTGGTTTTATGGACACAGATCAGGATAAAAAATGGCCGATAGGTGAGCAACTATTGCTTTTTCAGGACCAGGACATGCTGTTTAACCGTGGCGTGTTGGAATTGACAAAGTTAAATCTTGATGCGGCAAGAAAAGCATTCAACCGCTACCAGGAGTTGTATCATGACAGGGATGCCATTGACTGGGAAACAAAGCTCACCGATTTTTTAATAAAAGGTTTCTCTCGTGTCCCTGACGCTTGCCCCGAAAGGCCCGCGCACTTGTACAGACTTTGGACTTCGTTTGAAAGCTACTTCCAGCCAGTGAGTTTTGGCAGTCAAAATATTGTCGCAAAGATCAAACACTCGTTTTTCAGAAAGATGCGAGAGGCCCTTGAGGAATGTAATTTGACGAATGCTCTCTATATTTCCGATACTGTTCCGACCGGCTATGTTTACATGCAGCTTAAAGAATACAACCTGGCGATAAATTATCTTCAGGCCTGCATCCCTGAAACCCCGGATAACGTAGCGATCTATGGATATTTAGGAGATGCTTATATGTTGCGTGGAGAGCCGGGAGACACAGGCGCTTCCAGACAGTGCTATCTGGAGGCATGTTTAATTGATCCTGGTGGCATTGATTGGTGCCATATGAAGGACAGAGCGCTTCTGGAATTGAGAGATCAAATTATTGAAGAACATAACCTTGAGGATTATTTGGCCCTTGAATGGCTTCCGAGTTATGCTTACATCGAAGGAATATTTAAACCCAAGACTATTAAGCTTAATGACGGACTTAAAGAATTCGTGGACGAATATCTCAATATAAAAAAAACATATGATAAAGAACATGCGTCCGATCTAAAGGCCAAGGTTTTCATTAGATCCATAATCCTTTGTGACAATGAGGATTCTTTAAAATTTATCAAGAGCATAGATTTTATGGATATTCGTGGCTTGATGAAGGATATAAATCCCGATTTATTCCGCAGGTACCTTAAGTTTATTCAAAGGAGAGATCGCTATAAGGGTTACTAAGAGAGAAAGCTGGACGTCCCCCATCCACGCAACGCATAAGGGACTGTTAACTTCCCACCCCCATGAGAGTGATGTTCACTTCCCCCTCTGCAGTAAACTCCTGAATGGCCACAGATATCACCCTTTTCTTCTGCGGGAGGGAGATAGCAGTTTGACGGCCCAGTTCAGATGTATGGGAGAAAACCTCTGTATCGTAATTCTTTAGAGCATCGGTATAGAAATCCACAACCTCGTCGTATGAGTCGGTAGTAGTAAACTGCACAAGGTTTCCACTCACACCGCCACCAAAGCTGGGTTGCTCTATCGACTCACCTTCGGTTGCGTTAGGGTAACGAGGGATATCCTGCAGGGATAGTCCGTCGCCGGTAGAGCTACCACAGCCTGTAAGAATGTTTATAAGCAGGGCGAACGCGACTGCCATCGCGAGAGTTCCGTTTATCCTTATGTCCATGGTCTTTCTCCTTTCTGCCTGTATCCTGGCAACTAACGGCTCGGCTTTTTTTATTGGCTAATATTCTTCTCGATTAAGCACCATATTTGATTTTGTTAATGCTCGTTCCACCTTCCTCAATGATTTATAGAGATGATCCAAATCGGCTGAATCAGATGCCGATAGTTGAGCAAATTCTATACTAGCCTTTACCAAACTGAATGCCGGGCTACAAATTGCTGAATGTCCGGAGCTTCCACGTAACTTTTTTGCTTTGCCGGCAAGTTCGTTTAATTCAGGCATCCAATTTTTCAAAGATTTGCTCAGTTTTTTCTTTTGAGTTGGTTCAAGACTTTCGATAATACGATTATTTTGTTGTGCTCTCATATAGGATTCTTTTAATTCGCGTTTTATTCCGGCCCCAAAATAGAAATTGTATGTTTGAAAAAGACCGTCGTATACAATTTTTCCCTTAAATGGTAAAAGAACCGTCTTCACATATAGAGGGAGACGGGAACGATGGATCAACTCATCGAGTCTTTGATGAAGTGCCAGCACTCCATATACATCAGCGCCTTTAATAAAAACGGTGTATCTCTTTAAAAACCGCTCAATATGAAAGTCTCCTTCAATATAGTTTTTCCAATTAGAAACAATTGAGAGGTTCTTTTCAGAAAATTTTTGAGGATTTTCTTGAACAAAGGAATCAATCAATTTTGTGTCTGCATAAAGAGCTTTCCGGACTTCAAATTTTTCTTCAGTAGAACACCCAGCATAGTCATCTAAACTTTTTACGCCGGTAAGAATTTTGAGCTTTTGATTTACAAAATATTGGAGAGCCCACATCAAATCAAAGAAAAGTTTAGCATCTTGTTTAGAAATTTTCATAATCTTGCCTGTTTTGATAAGTTCTCAACTACTTGCGCGTTATGTTCCGGTTCCTATTCTTTTATGTAGGCAACAATCTTTTCAAAATCCCCTTTGTGTTGATCAAAATCACTACTGGGTGCCTGGCAATCCACAAAATGGATCACACCTATTCCTCCACCTATTTTCTCTTCCAGAAAAAGTCCCAGATGCTTTTTCCCCATAAACTCCCAGGAACATTTAAATCCTGAAAAACCCGAAACCGACACATTTTGTCTTTCCTGGGGCTCTCCGTTGATATGGGAGATGACCCGATCTTCAAAAGCTGTATTGGGCATTAACGGGATACCTCCGCAATGAACACTGAGGGCTGGTCTTCCCATATTGAGGCTGCCTTCTCCAGGCCACCATACACCGGCATCTGCATCACCACTCCAATTGCTGGGGAAAGATATCGACCACCCTTGAAACTGAAAGGTTTTCCAGCCTGCCGGTGATTTTTCCTTTGACGATTGCAGACCTGTTTTTTGAGAGGACTGCGTAACTGATTCACTTGCTGACTTGGATTTCGGGTCTGATTCTCCGTTGCCCCCACAGGCAAGAAAACCAATACAACTCAAGCCCACCGCTAAAATCATTATCAAAAAAATATCTCTTCCCAATTTTTTTCTATTTGCCATGGCTGAAACCTCCTTAAAGTTAAGTCCCAAGAAACACCCTGGGAAAATCAATTTCATATCATTTTGGAACCATATCATAACCTGAAGAGCTCACCGGCGGGGATGGAGCGCCGGCTTTTTCCAGTCCGAGTTCATGCCAGTGTTGGGACATAATAGTTTGAAATTGTATGAGAAATTCTTTGGGATTGAGGATTTTAATTCCCATGTAGTTTTTAACCGATTTTAAATGTTTATCACCTGAGATTATATGTGAGCATCCTAAGGCAACAGCGCATTCAGTGAACATATTAACTGAAATACTAGCCGACGGCAAGTCGAAGATCCCGTGATTTTTACGGGGACCCCTTGACCCCTTGAACCCTTCATTAAGATCAACTCTTTTGGAGATGATCCTTTTAAATAGACTTCGAAAAGTCATCTTTGAAATGCTTTTGTATCTTTTCAACTGTTCCTTCATATTCTATCCGTCCTTTGTTTATAGTAACCACCCTCGTTGCCATATCAAAGGCCTCATCCCGGTCATGGGTTATGTAAACCATGGTAAACCCGAGTTTTTCCTGAAGCCGGAGGATCTCTTTCCGTAGCCGGATATTCAACTCCAGGTCGAGGCTGGAGAGCGGTTCGTCCATCAAAAGCACCTTGGGTTCAAGCACCAGTGCTCTTGCGAGGGCCACGCGCTGCTGCTGGCCTCCTGATAGTTCGCCGGGTCTCCTGTCCGCATAACCGGCCATGCCCACAAGGTTTAGTGTTTCCTGGATTCGCCGTTTCCTTTCAATCTTTGGAAGACCCTTGGCCTTCAGGCCGAACTCGATATTCCCCTTTACGCTGAGATGCGGCCAGAGGGCAAGATCCTGAAACACCATGCCAAGGTTACGCTGCTCCGGTGGCTTGATAATGCGCCCGTTTCGGGAGACCATCTCGCCCGCTATGGAAATGCCACCCGTATCCGGCGAGATGAAACCCGCAATCAGCCGAAGGATCGTGGTTTTGCCACAGCCGGATGGGCCAAGGATAACAGTGCGTTCTCCTTCATCGATTTCAAGTGAGATGTTGTCCAAGGCCTTTCTCCCGTTATAGAACTTGGATACGGAATTTATGTCCACGATTTTCATCTGGTCACCTTTCTTGTCATGATGTTGAGTATCATCCACAATATTCCTGCCGGCAGCAACGTGGCGGTTATCATAACCATGCAAAGGGCGGCTATAAGCTGCGGAGATCCGTTGGCCATGAGTGTGAAAATGCGTACCGGCAAGGTTTCATGGCCCGCCGGATAAACCAGCATGGTGATCCCGGTATCCCGCAATGAAAAGATATAGCCCACCAGCCAACCGGTTAACAGACCGCGCCGGGCCAGAGGTGCGACAATAAACGCCATCCTGCGAAACCAGCCCGCCCCTGCAACCTGTGCGGCCTCTTCCATGGAGGAAGGGATTTGTGCAAGCTGTGTGACTGAGATTCGGCTGGTTAGGGCCGTGTATTTGGCAAGATAGCCGAGGATGATGATCATGGGCGTACTGTAGATAAAATTCGTCCATGACGTGTTCCACAGGCTGATAAGGCCGATGCCGATCACCGTGCTTGGAAGGGCAAAAAGAAGGATCGTCAATGAATCCACGGAGCGCCAGCACCTTAACGCCTTTGTTTGTATCAGGTACCCCGTGAAGAAACCCAGAAAGGTGAGGAGGGTGGCCCCGATGACAGCATAAGTGAGGCTTCGCAGCAGACTGGCTCCGGCTCTGTTCAGTGCCTCGGCGTAAGCGTCTATGCCGGCCGACTGAATGACAAGGACAACAATAGGCACAATCACAATGACAAGTCCGGTGATCGCAACCGACACGAACAACCATTTACGGTGGGCCCCAAGCCCTATGAGGGGCAAGCGCTCGAGCTCGGGAGATGGACGCAGCTGATATGTCCTTTCACGCAGGAAGGCGGCCTCCGCGAGAAGAAGTATCAGCATGACAGCGGCAAGCGGGACGGCGGCGGCCGTGGCGGCCTTGAAGTTGTAAAAGGCGGAAAACTGGGTGAAGCTTTCAACGGGGAAGACATCATATCGCAGGAAATTCGGTACACTGAATTCCCCAAAGCTGAGGAGGAAGACCAGCATGGCAGAGAGCAGAACGCCGGGCAGGATGAGGGGAATCGTGATCCCCTTCATTATCCCACGCCACCCCGAAACCAGTCTCCCGGCCTCTTCCATCCGGGGGTTGATCGTCCGCAAAAGGATCATTGTGAGGAGCATTGGTATCGGCAGGAAGATTGAGAACAGGACGGCAACACAGCCTGGGAGGCCAAAAAGAAAGCGGGCTGTCGCCGTGGTGGCGGAGACGCCTAACAGGTGCGCCAGAAGTCCTGAGCTTCCCAGGAGATCAAACCACGAGACAGCGATTATGTACGGGGGGATGAGCAGGGGGATGAGAAAGAGGACTGTAAGGAATCTGCGAAAGGGCAAGTCCGTTTTCCCAAGGAGTATTCCCAGGGGCATCCCAACCGCGACCGTAAACGCCATGACCAGGGAAGACAGGACCATGCTGTGTCCCATTAGGGTCCACTGATGTGCGGACGTCAGCAGGCCCCCATAGGACTCCAGGCTGAAATGGCCATCCACAATCACGCTCTTGATCAGCATGGAGAGAACGGGCAGCATGCCGATCGCCAGCAGCAAGATGACGATAAATGTGAGGAATCCGCGCTTTGCCACTTAAAGTCCCATCCAGCTTTTCAAGAAAGGTTGGATTTCGACCATTTTCCTCGCAACCTCAGCGTAGTTCACTCGCATGACTTTGATGTCCTTGATGGGTTTCAACTCGGGCGGCGTTTGAACGCCCGGATGCAGGGGAATTTGGGCGCAATCGGCAAAGGCCAGCTTTCGTTCAGTTTCCCTGGAAAGCAGATAATTAATAAGCCTTCCGGCCGCCTCCGGGCGAGGCGCGCCTTTGATGAGAACGGCCGCGTTGGGCACAATGAAGCACCCTATGCCGCTTTCTCCCTGATCCGGATAAACCATTGTAACGGGTTGTCCCTGCCTCATGCGATTGACGGCATCGTCACTGTCCACCAGGCTGAAGTCATACTGTTTTGCGGCGACGAAGTCCGCACTTTCTCCATTGCTTGTCGCGATTGCCACACGGTTACGCTTCATCTCCGCCATAAATTCTCTTGCTTGCTCATTACCCCAGATCGTGAATAGAGCAGCTATCTCGGAGGTTGTAGTCCCAAAGAGGGGGTTTGCGATAACCGATTTTCCTTCCCAGCGGGGATCTGTGTAAGCGAGGATGGTCTTGGGTCTATCCTTTACGCTCTTGTTTACAATGAGAACCCTTGCCCTGGCGGAAAAACCGGTCCAGTATCCATCGGGGTCCTTGAACACGGCTGGGATATCCTTCGCATTCGGAGATACATAAGTAGCCGAGATTCCCTTTTGTTTGAGGACTTCGGCCCGGATCGGCTCATTTGCCCAGTACACATCGGCCCGGGGATTGTCCTTCTCGGCAATGAGGCGGTTCATGGCCCCCGTGCTCTTGGCTTCCTCGGTGTCGTAAACCGCCTTGACCTTTATACCGGTCTCTTTCTCGAAATCCATCAGTATGGGTTCTGAAAAGACCTGGTCCTCGGAGACATAGACAACGACGACCCGGGCATTGCCCGGCGTTTTTGTAAGACGCCAGATGACAACGCCCGCGATTATCACACAGATTGTTACCAGAAGGTAAACGAGTTTTTTCATCAGAGCACCTCCTATTTGTCATCCTTTTGCTTCAATGGCTTCACCGAGAAGTCGTCAAAGGACGTAACGGCATCGGCCTTTGTCCACAGGCCCACTCCGCCAGGCTTCGTGAAAAGATTGTCCGTGCCATCAAGAATCTTCTTCCCATGGAGATGTCCTTCAAATTGGTTGCCGTTCTGAACGATCCTGAGGGCGTGCCACTTCCCGGCAGGCAGTGCGACCTTGACGTCAGCCAAGGTCTTGCGGGCACCATCACGGACATAGTAAATGCGGAAGTTGTCCTCTAGGGGATTGAAACGGGCGATGTAATAGTTCTCCTTATCCTGCACCCGCCATATCACGCCTCCACCCTGGTCTTCTTCTCCTTTGACAGCCTTGAATCGAACCTGTATTTCGCCGTCAAGGAAGGAGACAGTATCCGTCCAGTAAATGTTAAAGGTTCCTCCGAACGTGTGGTTAGGACGGGTCATGGCAAGGACATGTTCACCGGAAGGCGCGGTCTTGTCCTTGATAACCTGCCATGTTGCCAGGGGACCTTTCCGATTCGTCGCATCCACTTTCCACCCGGCAGGAAGTTTTCCAACAGGAACATCGTCGAAATTCCATGACGCATTACCTGTTTTTCTTGCTGTTAATGGTTTGTGACCAGGCTCCATCTGTGTTTGAGCCCCGGCATAACCGAGCGTAGCGGCCAAAACAAACGCCATAAGCAGGGTGACTACTGTCTTTACTTCTTTTCTTGTTTGTAACATGATCTTTGGGTCCTTTCTTTGTGACGCGGAACATTGGAGAAAGCGAACCCTGAGGCATCTGAAAACGCGTCGGCAATAGCGATTGTTATGATTCCACCAAGGACAACGATTTTGGAATGCGTTCCCGAGTGGAGGCCAACCATGAGCCCGAGGGTCGTTATAACCGCAGATGTCAGCCCAAATGAAATACCTGTGCGGAATAAATTCTTCAACTTTGTGTCCTCATTTTAGCACGCAACGTCACCGGTCACCAGTATAAAAGGCTGTCAGAAGACTTGGAAAAGGCGAGAAAAGCGGTGAACCTACAGTTATTTCTAAAACCCCCGGCCTTTTGCATCTGGTGCACTGGCTTGTTGGGGCTCCAAATATGCGCTTGACAACAGCATTTTCATAAGTACAGTAATCTGTACGGGCGGTGCTTTATGGAAGCTATAACCTATACAGCCGCCAGGCAACACCTTGCAAAGACAATGGAAAAAGTATGTGAAGACCGCGCGCCGATGCTATTGATCGAAAAGGATGCCATTTAACACTGGATAATGTTCTTGCCTGGGTTTGCACTCAATGTGGGGAGGCGTATTTTAAAGAAAAAGAAGCCAACATGGTTCAAAATCTAATTGTGGGCATTGATCAACATTTCCATGATGGTATGATGTGCGAACCATAAATAGACGCGTTTACAATAAAAGGAGGATAGCATATGGCCGATCTGATGGAAAGCATCAAAAAAAGACGCAGTATCCGCAAGTACCAGGACAAGGAAATACCGGAGGACTTTCTCAAGCAGATTTTAGAATCCGTGCGCTGGGCACCTTCGTGGGCCAATACCCAGTGCTGGGAAGTGATCGTGGTGGAAGATGCCACCGTCAAGGAAAAACTTTCTTCAACAATGATTAAGAACCCTGCTACCAGGGCCGTGGCACTGGCCCCGATTGTCCTTGTTCTTTGCGCAAAACTTGAGAGTTCAGGATATTATAATAACAAGGTCACCACAAAATTCGGGGATTGGTTCATGTTTGACTTAGGCATTGCCACCCAAAACATTTGTTTGGCAGCTTATGGTCTAGGCTTGGGGACAGTGATTGTTGGGCTGTTTGATCACAACAAGGCAGGGGAGATCCTGGGGGTTCCTGGTGATCATGAACTTGTGGCCATGATTCCCCTGGGATATCCTGCAAAGGATCCTGAAGCACCGAAGCGCCGTGAAATCAGCGAATTCACCCATTATGACAAGTTTTAGGGGCCTAATTTTTTTTCATTAGACTCCCGATAACAGTTCTCATGAAGGCTGGCAGGTCATCCGGTTTTCGACTGGTTATGAGTTTGCCGTCCTCAACTACTTCTTGATCCACCCATTTCGCGCCTGCGTGAACCAGGTCGTCCTTAATTGCAAAAAATGATGTTACTGTTCGGCCCTTAAGGATATCTGCTGATGCCAGCATCCAGCCTGCATGACAGATGGCCGCCACTACATTTCCTGCATGGTACAGGTCCCTTACCAGGTTGACCATCTCACTGTGGCGTCGCATATGATCAGGCGCATAGCCTCCCGGGATGATGATACCATCAAATTCTGATGCTGAAATATCGCTTGCAGGTGCGTCAACAGTGGCTTTTGTTCCTGATTTTCCAGTGTACTCCTGAGAGCTGCCGGACCCTACGACCCATACCTTGGCGCCGGCCTCTTTGAGCCTGTAATAAGGGTACCAGAATTCTTGATCATTAAACATTTCTTCCACCAGAAGAATGATTTTTTTCCCTTTGAGTTCCATTTTATCCTCCATTATTATGGTTATGTTCCATGCTGCACAATACCGGGATCAATCATAATTTATTCTTACGCGAACCCTAAGTCAAGGGCATCAAAACCAACATAATAAAAGATGATCAGCCTGACTTGGGTTATGTGGGAAAAGAGAGCTTTCAGGAAATAAGAGAGGCGATCGGGGATGTCGAGAGAATGCTGAAAGCGATGATCAAATCCCTGGAAAACAAACAGCTTGTCGAAGATCCCGTTGACTTTCACGGGGAATCCTTGAATCCTGGACCCCTTG
>JAFDJF010000377.1 GCA_019307645.1 Deltaproteobacteria bacterium | reverse complement strand
GTGCAAGCGAAGAGTCAAAGGGAAGCCTGGCCAGAAACTCTCTCTGTTTTTCCGGGGGAAGCTGACTCAATCCCAGCAACAGGGTTTGAGGGTCCATATCCAGAAGTCTTCTGAAAATCTTTCCTCGCGCCTCAGTAAAACAAACCTGGATAGGCGTGAGCGTACCCCCCTCTCTGGAAAGAATATAAGGTGTGGTGGATGATGTGTATTCGGCAGCTTCGGAACTGCCCTCCTCTTCCCTCCTCAACTCTGCAGCCTTTATCAGCTTCAGGAGGCTCTGTCCTTCCTCTGGAAACACTGAAAACCCCATGCTTATCGCGGTCCCTTCTTCCAGAAGCTCCTTTAAGGCACCATTTATCTTGTCCTTGAAGAGACCGGCATTCTCTCTGCCGGTTGAAAAACCCAGTATAATGATACGGCTGTCATCAATTCCAATAACTGTGTCGCTTTCACGGAAATGCTCTGACAGTCTTTCCTCAAAAGATCCCAGCATGGACGGCAGGTTTGGTCGTGAATCGGCTGCCTCCACCTGAATTAGAAACAGGGCAAGATTGTCACCGGATCTCAATGACTTACTTAACTCCTGTTTTATTACCTTGTATTGCTTCTGAGAAATATGAAATGGGTAGGACGCGTCTGCCATAAGCGGTTCAGGATATGTCAGGCACCCCATCTTTTTCAGGGTTGACTGTATCTTTTTTCCATCGCCGGCGTGAAGCGCCTCCAGCAAGACGCGGGGAGGGTTGGCCAGCATGTCCTGGATTCTGTCCTCAGCTAGCCCGGTTTTTTTCTTGAGGAAATTTGAAAGCTTAGGGATGTCGGCCTTCGGGTCCAGTTTGTCAAAAATCAGACGAAATTGAATATCACTCATGGCTTTATAGTCGTAACACTTGGGTTTTAAAGGATTTTTTCAGTTCTTTTTCATCAAATGCGGGCCACCGGAATGTCTAGGAGGCTGTCCGAGAATAGCAATTTTTTCCAAAATCGAGGCATGGCCGGAAAAATAACCGCAGGCATATAGTTGATATTCCGAGGATTATTTTTTCGGGCATAACAAAGAGTTTGGGGAAAAGGGCATTCTCGGACAGTCTCCTAGCAGTATAAAGTCCCTTGTCTGTTCGTTCAAGATCTTTTTTGCTTCTTTTCCGAGCCAGTTTCAAAGAGAACTTCTTGATAAAAAAGGGCAATGTGCCGATAACAACTTGAAAAGACTATTGAAGCATATGAACAATAGGGAAATGACATTTGCATGTCAAGTTCAAATCGCAATCCCATAAAGAATAGGTTGACGCAAGACGCCGGGCTCTGTTAGCAAAGAAAACAGACAAGGGCCACAGGAAAAATCGCTCAACTCAGGTTGTGATATGCAGGTATGATAAGCCTCAAATTCATGGCAGGAAATAAGACAGGGAACATCTTGAGTATTCGAATAATTTCAACTTTGATGCTTGTTCTGATGTCCTGTATTCTCTTTCAGTCCAGAGCATTCTGTGAAGAGAAATATAGCCGCAGCATTACCCATTATCCTTATCATTTAGACGATCTCACGGTTATTGGGGAGCCAACATCATATACGGTAAGCGCGAAAGATACCTTTCTGGATATTTCAAGAACGCATGAACTCGGCTACAACGAAATGGCCATCCTCTATCCGCTGACAGACCCCTGGATGCCCCCCGCAGGTGAAGACATTGCGATCCCTTCTTTCTGGGTCCTTCCTACCAAAAACCGGAAGCATCTGGTGATCAACATCCCGGAACTGAGGCTCTACTTCTTTGAAAAAGAGACCTCCTGCGTGCAAACTTACCCGGTCAGCATAGGAAGTAAAGGATGGGAAACTCCGTCGGGCAAATTTTCCATCACTGAAAAACGCAGCAATCCCAGGTGGTATGTTCCGAAGTCGCTTCAGGAAAAATATGGTACAGCCGTCATGCCACCCGGTCCTGACAATCCGTTGGGTAAATATGTAATGAGGTTTTCAGATACTTCCTACAGCATTCATGGTACGCATATGCCATGGGGCGTGGGACGGCTCATCAGTCATGGTTGCATTCGGTGTTATCCGGAGCACATACGGCTCATCTACCTACAGGTGGAGCTGGGAACGAAAGTGGAACTCATCTATGAACCCATAAAAATTGGGGAAAAACAGGACCGAATCTATGTGGAAATCCATCCGGATGTTTACAATAGAATCCCCGATTTTGAGCAATATGCAGCGCAGGAATTAAAAAGTTGCCATATGGCCCATCTTATTGATCTGCCCCGATACGAACTGGCCGTTCGAACACGAAACGGGATGCCCATGGATGTGACTCTTCTCTCAGAAAACGGGGGACAGAATATTTGCGGGAACAAATCAAATTTTACAGAAGTCAAACCGATTGACAAAGGATATTTGGACATATTTGAACCCGGCCTGTCCGGGTTAGAGATTCATCATGAAAATAACGAGTGAAATATTCCAGATCGGGGGAGGCGGGTACACTTCACTTGAAGACGCTGCCGTTTACCTTATTAATTTCGGAGGCCATGCGACTATGGTTGACGCAGGGTGCGGTCGCGCGCAAGATAAACTATTGAGCAACATCAGATCCTGCGGTATCAAACCGGATCAAATTGAATACCTTTTGATTACCCATTGTCATTTTGACCACACCGGCGGGGTTAAGGCCCTGAAAGACATCCTTCCAATTCAGATTGTTGCCCACGAGCTGGAAGCGCCGTTTCTCGAACAGGGAGACAACACCGTCACGGCTGCCCAATGGTATGGGGCAGCAATCCAGCCTTTTCGTATAGACAGGAAATTATCGGGACCACGGGAGAAAATCTATCTGGGGGGAAGACAAATTGAAGCCATTCATACTCCCGGGCACTCACCGGGTTCAGTGGTTTATTTGACAGAATCAGACGGGCACAAAGTGCTTTTTGGACAGGATGTGCATGGTCCTATCAACCCGATCATCCTGTCTGACAGAGATGATTACCTGCGGTCCCTCGAACTGCTCATCTCGCTTGAAGCGGATATCCTCTGTGAAGGACATTTTGGTGTATACAAAGGAAAAACTGATGTAAAAAAATTTATCGAATCATATCTTTCAACAGCATAGGGCCTGCGGTCCCTTCCCTATTTTCGACATCAGCGTCCGTCTTTGATCACCCATTAGAATTGGGGTCGAGGCAACATATCGGTATTTTGTAACTATTTGATCTCACTAGAACCGAGTGTAGAATCAATTACTGTCACAAAATGTCACAAATTGTCGCATTTCTTACAGGAATATTTATAGTAAAAGCCTCTGGGGCCATCTCAGGGGCTTTTTAAAATGTTATTCTGATTTTATACTAAAAAATCATATCAATTCGATAGGTTTGGCATGCTCCTGGATGTGGGTTTTCTTTTCCAAAAGCCGGTGTTTATAGGCCTGGTTGCAGTCGTCCGATCAGATGGTTATAAAATGTTACGAAATATTTCCGGGGAAGCGGCATCTTTTGCCGATCTGAAACTTCAGCTTCTCGATGTGGAAATCAGCTCTCTGCGGATTGGTGTACGGTCATCCATTGCAGGGAAATCATTGTCTCAGATTGAGTTGAGAAAAAGATCTGGCATTACCGTATTAGCAATACGCCAGAACTCAAAAATATTGTCCAATCCAGACGGAGATATCCAACTTTATGCTAACGATGTGCTTTTTGTTCTGGGTCCGCCAGAAAAGGTTGCTGGCGCAATGGGTTTATTTCATAATCCGGGTATGGATTAATAATCTTTTGAATTAAAAAGTTTATAGTGTTAATCTATGATGAACTCGTAAAAAGTCGGAAAACACCATCCTTCGTCATTCCGGCCCCGCATCAAATGCGGGATAAACTGCGGCCGGTCGAAGATTCCGATTTATCGGAGAATCCAGTTATATCAGATAGTTCCAGCTTGTCTGGACTCCGG
>JAFDJF010000376.1 GCA_019307645.1 Deltaproteobacteria bacterium | reverse complement strand
TGATCACTTCAGGTCATTCATCCTCCACTACAATTTTCCTCCTTACAGCGTGGGTGAGGCCAAAAGGCTCGGTGGTCCCGGGCGCAGAGAGATCGGTCACGGGGCACTTGCCAGACGGGCGCTTATGCCTGTGATGCCTGAAAAGGAGGATTTCCAATACTCTATCCGTGTTGTATCTGAAATCCTTGAGTCAAACGGCTCTTCATCCATGGCGTCTGTCTGTGGCGGATGCCTCTCGGTTATGGACGCAGGTGTGCCCATAAAGGCACCTGTGGCAGGCGTGGCCATGGGTCTTGTCGCCGACGGAAGTAATGTGGCTGTTCTGACTGATATTATTGGTGATGAAGACCATTATGGGGACATGGATTTTAAGGTAACCGGGACGCGTGACGGCATTACCGCCCTGCAGATGGATATTAAAATTGACGGCATTACAAGGGAGATAATGCAGCAGGCGCTTGAGCAGGCAAAGGCAGGCAGGCTTCATATCCTGGATGAAATGGAAGTGGCCATTTCCAGGCCCAGAAGTGAAATATCTCAGTATGCCCCCAGCATTTCGACTATCCGAATTAAGCCTGAAAAAGTCAGGGTTCTCATCGGTCCCGGCGGAAAGACGATAAGAGGGATAACGAGCGCGACAGAGGCCAGAATTGACGTGGACGATGAGGGGACGGTCAACATTTCTTCCTCTGACAAGAGCTGCGTTGATGAGGCAATCAAGATGATCAATGAAATCCTTCAGGAGGCAGAAGTAGGGAAACTTTATATGGGAAAGGTCGTAAAAATCATGGACTTCGGGGCGTTCGTAGAGATATTCCCCGGAACGGACGGCCTGCTTCATATATCACAGCTGGAGCATGAAAGGGTCAATAAGGTGACGGATGTGGTTAACGAAGGTGATGAAGTGCTTGTGAAGGTTTTGGAAGTGGACGAGAATGGAAAGATCAGATTGTCACGCAAGGCCGCGTTAGGGGAAACCTTGGATAATGTATCATAAGACAGTACTCGACAATGGAGTAAGGATCATCTCTGAGCATCTGGACCATCTGCGATCCGTTTCTCTCGGCATATGGGTAGATGCGGGATCACGTGACGAGGATGAGAAAGAAAACGGAATTTCTCATTTCATTGAGCACATGGTTTTTAAGGGGACCAGGAATCGAAGTAGCCTCCAGATTGCGAAGGAGCTCGATGTCATCGGAGGGTTGTCCAACGCGTTCACCGGCAAGGAGAGCACATGTTTTCACGCCAGGGTGCTGGGCAGGCATTTTACCGTGTTGGGGGAAATCTTTTCTGATATTTTTTTGAACTCGACCTTCGAGCCTGATGACGTGGATCGTGAGAGGCAGGTGATCCTTCAGGAGATCAGTATGGTGGAAGATACTCCTGATGACAATATCCATGTCCTGTTTAATCGCTTTTTCTGGATGGGTCACCCGGTCGGTATGTCAATTCTGGGAACAGGCGAAACGGTTTCTTCCTTCAATAGAGAAACCATCCTCAAGTATATCAAAGAGTTTTATGTTCCTGAAAGAATTATTGTGGCGGCGGCCGGGAATGTAGATCACCAATCAATGGTTTCCTACTTCAAACCGGTCCTTGAATCATTGACAAAGGGAACTTCAAATTCTAAAAGGACCATCCCCTTTCCCCATGCAGGGGTTTCGGTTCATAATAAGTCCCTGGAACAGGTCCACATTTGCCTGGGAGGGGAGGCGCCCTCTCTGGCGAGTGAAAAGCGTTTTGCCAGTGCCATACTCAATACGATTCTCGGAGGCAATATGAGCTCCCGATTGTTCCAGGAGATCAGGGAGAACCGGGGGCTGGCCTATTCTGTGTTTTCCTTTTTGTCAGTATATATGGATACTGGTTTATTGGGTGTGTATGTGGGAACGGATTTGCGGAATG
Source organism: Deltaproteobacteria bacterium (assembly GCA_019307645.1). Next base: position 2,043 of record JAFDJF010000376.1, on the reverse strand, counting down.
TGAATCCTGTACTTGAAACAATTCAAAAAGAGATCCATAAGATAAGTAAGGGTGAACTGTCGGAGTCGGACCTGGGTGCGGCCAAAGAACATTTAATCGGAGGCATCTATCTGGCGTCTGAAAGTGCTGACGGCAGGATGATGCGGATTGCGAAAAACGAGTTTAATTTCGAGAGGTATGTGCAGTACGAAGAGCTGATCGCCAACCTGGAAAAGGTTACGCTGGACGAAGTGATCGAAATTACAAACAGTATTTTTCAGGAAGGCAAGGTCTCTCTTGCAACGCTCGGTCCGCTTGAGGAGGAAGGACTGGATAAATCTAATCTTCAGTTTGGGTAGGGCGTTTTCCCAGATTCAAACTCCTGGCCTTTTTTTGGACATAACGCATTACGGGAGTAATCTTTGGACAAAATCCCCATCAAAATAAAATACCTGAAAAATGACAATGAGTTACCCAAGCCGGCCTATGAATCTGAAGGCTCTTCGGGTATGGATATTCGGGCAGATGTGAAAGAACCGGTGCTGTTGAATCCGGGTGAAATCAAATTTATTCCCACCGGATTGGCAGTGTCCGTTCCCCCCGGGTATGAGGCCCAGATTCGACCGCGAAGCGGACTGGCCCTGAATTATGGTATCGGAATGGTGAATTCTCCGGGCACAATTGATTCTGATTACAGGGGTGAGATCGGGATTATTCTGATTAACTGGGGACCGAAGCCGTTTACTGTCAAGAGAGGGGACCGAATAGCCCAGATGATTATAGCCAGGGTTTTTCAGGCTGATCTGGTTGAGACTGATGATCTTGATGCAACATCCCGGGGGCAGGGAGGCTTCGGGCATACCGGAATAAAATGAAAAGTCGAATGAGGTTTTCTGTCCTGGCTTCAGGCAGCAGTGGAAATGCCTGTTATGTCGAATCAGACAATGCGAGGATTCTGATAGATGCAGGCCTGAGTGCCCGTGAGATAGAACGACGCTTAGAGCAAGTGGGGGTTGCGCCTTCGAGCCTGGATGCGCTTATTATCACCCATGAGCATTCAGACCATATCAAGGGGGCAGGCCCTCTGTCTCGACGCTATGATCTTCCGCTTTACATTAACCGAAAAACTCTTGAGACCGGTCGAAAAAATTTTGGCAAACTGTCTCAACCTGTAATTATCGAGACAGGCCAGACATTGACAATAAACGATCTGAATGTGGAAACGTTCACCAAGTGTCACGATGCGGCAGACCCTGTGGGGGTAGTTCTTTCTCTCAACGGTGTAAAAATTGGTGTGATTACGGATCTTGGGCGGAGCACGCGGTTGATAGAAGATCGTTTGAAAGGCTGCCAGGCCTTGATAATAGAGTTTAACCACGACCCTGTGATGTTGGAACAAGGACCTTATCCGTTGTATCTCAAGAGAAGGATAAAGGGCAGTGACGGACACCTCTCAAATGAACAGGCAGGAGCTCTGCTCAAGGCTGTTTGTCATGACAATTTAAAGCAGGTTGTTCTCTCCCATCTGAGCGAGAAAAACAATCTCCCGGAAAAGGCCTATCAGGAGGCGGCAGATGTCCTCGACAAGTGCGGTCTTGGAGAAACAGGCATACTAATCAGCCGGCAGGATGAATCAGGGCCAATGGTAGAGTTGGTATAATTCAGAATCATCTCCCGATCACTTCTATTTTGGAAGCGTTCTTTTTAAGGGTTCGCGCAAAAATAAATTCATATTTTTGCGCGAGCCCTAAGGAGGCATTGTTATGGACCAGAACATTATCGATTCTTATTTCTATGCGCTAGTCAGGGTTATTGATGCGATATATCAGGAGGAAGACCTCAGCGATGCGCTTCTTTTCATATGTTCTCTTTCCACCGAACTCACTGGGGCTAAAGGCAGCACGATCCGGGTTTTAGAACATGGCACATTCGACCTCAAGGTTGTGTCCAGCTATGGTCTGAGCGAGGAGTATCTTAGCTCAGGAGCTCTCGCCTACGGAAAAAGTGTCACTGCCATTATGCAGGGAAACGTTATAATTATCAATGATTTTGAAAACGACTCTC
>JAFDJF010000375.1 GCA_019307645.1 Deltaproteobacteria bacterium | reverse complement strand
CGAGCCCTTAGTTCCAATATGTGGAGTAAGCAATATGCACAACGATTCCTGGTTCTCACAAATCTCTTTGAAACAACGGATTTGGTTGTTTGCAACCGGCGCGGGGATGCTTGCAATTATAATAGCCGGCCTTTTGCTGGATTCATCAAGCGAGTCAAAGGAATCAATCAATTTCAGCATTGATATGTCCATCAGGGATATTGCTCCAAAACTCGGAGTTACAGGCAAATCCTTTGCTCGTGAACTTGAACTATCGCTTGATGTTTCCAAGAAAACGCCTCTTAGAGTATTAGGTGTGACAGATGGGAAACTTCAACATGTTGTTCAACACCTTCTCTCTCACAGCGATGCTACACTCAAGTACTATGTTTATGCGGCATTAGTGCTTGGGGGCCTCATTTTTATGGTCAAACTGGGACGTCCAGACGGATCCAGTGGCGAGGACAGACGTGCCTGGTATCCACGAACACCATATATTCTTTCTCTCTTCCTCTCGGTAATCATCGCAGGTTTCTTTTTGGGCAAGTCACCTAACCCCATGGAAGGCGTTGTTAAAGTTTTCAAATCCATGGTGGGACTTTATCCTGATCCAGGCGCCAAAGTAATTGCCTTTGTGTTCTTTGTTATACTCGCCGTTGTCGGAAATAAGATGATCTGCGGTTGGGCGTGTCCTTTTGGCGCTTTGCAGGAGTTGATCTATAGCCTGCCTATTTTTAGAAGAATAAAGCAGAAAAAGCTCCCATTTGTCTGGACAAATGCAATCCGGGCAGGTCTTTTTCTTACCACGCTGTTATTTTTATTCGGTATTATCGGAGGACGTAAAGGCACTGTCATTTATCACTATGTCAATCCCTTCAATCTGTTCAATCTGGATTTTGAAAGCCTTAGCATTCTGTTGACAGTTATTATTACTTTGGTTGGATCACTCATCATTTACCGTCCCTTTTGTCAGCTTATTTGCCCTTTTGGTTTTATTTCATGGATAGCTGAACAATTCAGCATTAACCGTGTCCGAATTGATAAAGATACGTGCACTCAATGCGGGGCATGTATAAAGGCATGCCCTTTGGAAGCCGCAAAAGGGCGAGCGGCCGGAAACAGATTGCCCGCAGATTGTTTCAGTTGTGCGCGCTGCTTGAATGTTTGCCCAGTTGACGCTATTCAATATAAGTCTGTCTTTAAAAATAGCAGAACGACACAATCGAGAAAGACTTTGAGTTAGGGCTCACGAAAAAATAACTTCATATTTCTGCATCTCATCTTCAGGTCATTTTTGGCAGTTTTCAAAAAGCAAAAACCTTGAAATCCCGCCCTGGGCGGGATTACTGCCTTCCCCTGGTTTTTTATTGACAAACTATTCCAAATTGGAATAGTATACGTTGAATAATAGCTAGAGGCAAAATATTTGATGAAAGCAAAGCCATTCACTGAATATGTATTGCTGGGGACACTGATGTCAGGCCCTAAGCATGGGTATGAGATCCGGCAATTCCTGGGTTCTGCCCTTGGATCTACGTGGCAAGTGGGTACCAGCCAGATTTATAATCTGTTTAAAAGGCTTGAATGGGAAGGGCTCGTCATTTCCAGCCTTGAAACACAGGTGGACCGCCCGCCCAAACGGGTCTTTTCCTTGTCTGAAGCCGGAAAGAAGTCCTTTCTTGTCTGGTTGCACTGTCTGACAGAAAATGTGCGGGACCTTCGCATTGAATTCCTGGCGAAACTATTTTTTTTCCAGCGGCTGAGTTTAAAGGGCGGGGATAAGCTGATAAATGGGCAGCTTCGGGTGCTGAATAAAGCGAAGGAAAGGATTCAGCAAAGATATGGAAAAGAAGGGGATCCTTACGATAGGCTTGTTTTGGATTTCAAAATGTCAACTGTAGACGCATGGCTTGACTGGCTTGATACGAGGGCAAAAATCTTTATAAAAAATGACTGCTGTCATGACTGAGAGATAAAACAGTAGGTATCTGATTATAATAAACTTCCATGGCCATTTTTGATTTTCCCTTTGATAAAAAAAGAAAATTTGTCCCATCGCAATCTCAAGACGAATTTGAATACCGACCCAATTTGCCAAAACGCCTTTTAAAGGTCCTGTTCTTCGACCTTCTGGCCATTATACTCATCCTGGCAATCTGGCAGCTGCTTGCCGTCTTTGTCACCCGCATCAGACCTATTCCCTTCCCAACTCCTGTAGATGTCTTTTGGCGATTGGGGGACCTTTTTTCGGGGAAGCTCCTTTACGATAAAAGCATTGGAGAACATGTGATGATGAGCCTGTCCCGCTGGGGAACCGCCTATTGCATCACGGTGATTACCGGCCTTTGGATCGGCATGGTTTTAGGATCCTATCGGATAATGCATGCCATCTGTATGCCGGCAATCTATGCATTGCAATTGGTTCCGGGGCTGGCCTGGATTCCCATTGCCCTTCTTCTGTTCGGTATTGGAGAAAAAACCACTGTTTTCATGATTTTTATTACAGCGCTTCCTCCAGTCATTATCAACACCACCGGAGGGATCAGGAGCGTTCCCAAGATTTATACCCATGTGGCGCAAATGATTGGATTGAGAAAAGGAGAAACCTTTTTCAGGGTCTTGTTGCCCGCATCCCTGCTCTCGATTATCAACGGACTGCGGATCGGATTTGCCAATGGATGGAGAGTACTCATAGCGGCTGAAATGATTGTGGGGGTCTCCGTAGGCCTGGGTTATTCTTTAATTCAGGCGAGATGGTCACTGGATTTTGAGGCTGCACTGGTTTGCATTGTAATCATTTGTATCATCGGTCTGTTTATCGAAAAAATATTATTTGGCGTAATCGAAAAAAATATTTTGGGATATCAAGGGTTATCAAAGGATCAGGCAATATGACGGTTGAATGCAAGAACGTGACAAAGACATTCTTATACACGAAGGAGAATAAGGGAATCTTTGCATTAATTGATATCAACTTGAAAGTAGAAAAGAACGAATTCGTCTGTCTCATCGGGCCGAGCGGTTGCGGCAAGACAACCCTGCTTCACATGATTGCCGGTTTTGAAGATCCAACGGATGGCCAGATTCTTATTGAAGGAAGATCGGTAAATGGACCCTCTCCGGAACGAGGAGTGATTTTTCAAGAAGATAGCCTCTTCCCATGGCAAACCGTTCTTGAAAACATAATGTTCGGATTGAAGGCTCAGGGGATTTCCAGACAGAACCGTAATAGGGTCGCACGGCACTACCTGGATTTGGTCGGGTTGAAAGGTTTTGACAAGGCACGCCCACATCAACTCTCGGGCGGCATGAAGCAAAAGGTTGCCATTGCCAGGACACTGGCACTGCAACCAGAGATTCTTTTGATGGATGAGCCTTTTGGCTCTCTTGATGAACAAACGCGACTCCGTCTGGATTTTGAGCTTTTGAACATCTGGGAGGAAGACAGGAAAACCGTAATCTTCGTGACCCATTCTATCGAAGAGGCGGTTCTGTTGGCTGATCGTATCATCCTTTTTACCAAAAGACCCGGAAGGATCCAGAAGGTGGTGACCCTGGATATTCCAAGACCGAGAAATATGTTCAGTCCGGCTGTAATGGATGTGAGAAAGGAACTGCTGGAAGATCTCATGCTTTGTTGTCCTCCGGAGAAGCCCACACAGATTAGCACTTTCACAAAATGAACAGAAACGTCTTTTTATTCATCCTGACGGTCATTCCTGTTTTTATCGGAATCTGGCTGTCTAATACAGCATGCACGGACGCAAAAAAAGGTGAGTGCATCTTTGCCTACCAGGACCGGGTCGCGGATGCCATTTCCATCATTGCCGCGGAAAAAGGCTTTTTTAAGGAACAGGGATTGTCATTGGTCTTGAAAAGATTTTCCAGCGGTCCTGAATGCATGGAGGCCCTCGCCTCAGGAAGCGCCGATTTTGGAACCATGGGGGATACAACGGCAATCATTGTCAGTGC
>JAFDJF010000374.1 GCA_019307645.1 Deltaproteobacteria bacterium | reverse complement strand
CAAAGCCCAGAGCGATCACGCCCGGCAGACCGATCAGCAGCATGCGCGCAGGAATCTTGATCTGGCGCCTGAGGATGGTCAGGTCGGCGTTCGCCGCATCGATGAACAGGATCAACGCAAGGGTCAGATCGGCAATAACCCGTAATTCCGTATTCGTCGCATCGCCTTTAATCCATCCTAAGGCCATGGGTCCCAAAATGAATCCGGCGACGACGAACACGATGGATCCCGATATAGGGGTCCGTTCGAGCCGCCCAGCGAAGATGCTGTACAGGAAAACGAGCAAGGCCATGACAGCCAGATTTTCGTACATTGTCTACCTCCGTGTATGATTTTACTTTTCTTTGCTGTGCTTTTTCATGACGCGGTCAAACACCTTGTCTAGAATGCTCATTACGCCGACCACATAGACGGTCGCCAGGCTGATCAAAATGACACGGATGATGAACTTACCCATAAGACTCACACCCACACCCATGCTGGCTGATAGTAATAGGAACATGGCGGTGATCGCCGAGGGAAGGTATTTAGCCAGGGAGTTTTCCGAGAAAATGTTGGCGCCAAACATCAAGGTGGTCAAAAGCATCAGCACAATGAAAAAATGATATTCCGGTACAGCAACAAGCAACCAGTAGATCGCCAGGGCGGCGAGGCCGCCAACCAGTGTGGATGTTAACGATTTCAAACCCGCTTCCTTGCCTTTTGAAAGCTCAGGTGAAATGCTGAAAATTGCCGTGTAGATCAGGACTATAATCTCTCCGGTTAATTCCGCGGCGATAAACAAGGTGGCGAGTGGAAGTACCGAGATCGTGCTTTTCAATGCGGATATTGCGGCAACTTCTGAATATCCGGATTGAAGACCACCGTGTTCATGGACCGGTTGTTCGCACGGAGGATCGGGAAACAAACCCTGCGCCAGCAAATAAATAATGACCGCGAGCGCCACAGACCATGCGAAGTAAAGGGCAATTATCATGGCCAGCGCTTCATGCGCGTTACCCATCACGGGAAGCAAAAGCACGGCAACCAGGCTCATCAGCCCGAGCATAAGAGGTCCGCCCCGGTTGACCATGTAGAAAATGTGAAACAATGCGAGGCCGAGCGCGGGCACATAGATCAGCGGGTAGGGCAGCAGGAAAAGTGTGAAGACCAGACCGATGGCGAAAGCTACCGCCACGTATTTGAATAGGGCGAAGGTCTGCTTCAGTGTCGGTCCCGCCAAGAGTTTTGTCAAAAACAGTGCCGTAAATATGGGTGTAAGAAAATACAGCGGCCATTTGAAGCCGAAGGAGATCGCCACGGCCGCCGTCACGCCGACTGTATATCGAATGACTCTGGCGGTTCGCAGGTTGGTCGTCCACAGCTGATACCGTGGCTTTTCGACAACAGCGGTCGCGACAGGGTGCATATTCAAAGAAGTACTAGTAGACATAGGATAACACACTCATCATACGAATCCAGAGCCAGCCGAGCGTGTGAAGGAGCCAGTTGCTTCCGGGGTAGATCTGCACGTCGGCCTGTCCACCGATGATGCGGTAGCCGCGGGCCTTGTCGTCACTGAACCGGATGTAGACCGGAATACGCTGTGCGTCGCGTAGCCATCCGGATTTCCCTTTCGCTTCAGCAAGCTCGCCCGGTGTGCTGCCAGCACCATGCTTTACCCCCCAACCGATGTCGACAACCTTACCAGAGAAAACACGTCCGGGCCGAACGTCAAGTAAAATCTCAACCGGGTCACCGACATTGAGGTTGCCGATGCTGTTTTCCCGCATGTTGGCTTGAATCCAGACATCACTGTCCGAAATGAAAGTCATGATCGGGACACCGGCCTTGGCATAGTGCCCGATGTCGATCTTTAGGTTCGCTATACTGCCGTAGGAAGGGGCACGGATGGTGGTTTCAGAGAGGTCGATCTGTGCCTTCTGCAGTGCTGCTGTAGCCGCCCTGATCTTCGGGTTATCTCGCCCTTTCTTTCCGAGTTGCTGCCGGGCCTTTTCGGCCTCAGCCTCTGCACGGGCTATTTGGGTTTCAGCCCTGGCCAGGGCTGATTGCGCCTGGTCCAGCTTGGCCTTGGACACTGCGCCTGGATCCACTTTGGCGATCCTCTGCAGCCGCTCATAATCCTGTCGCGCGAGATTGAATTGGGTGCGTTCCTTAGATAGGTCTGCCACGGCGGATTTGACAGAAGCGGTCTCTACGCCGATCGTCTGTCCGGCTGTATCCAACTCAGCCTGAGCCCTCTGGACTTCGATTTCATAGTTCCGGGGATCGATTTGCAGAAGCAGGTCGCCGGCCTGAACCTCCTGGTTGTTGTCTACATACACCTTTTTCACCTTACCGGAGACCTTCGGTGTAATCGGCACAACAAAACCGTCGACCCGTCCCTGGTCTGAATAGGGCGCGAGGCGATCAGCGAACAGGTGCCAGAAGAACAGCAGGATAAGGACACAAAGAACGATTTGTGTAAAACGACGCACAGGATTGGGTTCTGAGTCCTTTTTATGACCGCTTTTCTCTTTTGGCTCTGCGGGTTCAGTTTGTTCTTCCCCGGCCGACATATCGGCACTGGTTTTGTCATTCGAATCATCGGACATTTTCCGGCTCCTTTCTATCACGCAGTTTTTTTTCGTTCACAGCACGAACGTTATATATCAAGATAGCAAAGGGTTATACTCCTAAGGGTAGCATAGAAAAAAATAATTATCTATCTACCAAAAAAGGAAAGCGCGCATTGGGGTCGGGCCACGATATGTCCCTGATTATTCAGTATTAATCTCCTAAAAATAGGTGTTTTTAGGCTCTATATCTTCGTTTTCAGCCTCCAAAACGCCCCCATAGGGAACCGAAGACTCGCGAAGCTGATAGCCGTCCCCATTCTCCTTGATTTTTCTTCCCTTCACCAGACCGCCCAGAATTGATTTTACACGCTCTATAAAGCTTTTGCTCCCCACAGCGATACTACCCGTCCACTTGTCCTCACGCCTGCTCTTTCCGTTTCTCAGATAGCCCTCTACCCAATTTTTGTGGTGAGATATCACCAGGTCATAGGACCCGACACCAAGTAATTCTCTCAACTTTTCATAATCTATAAGAACATTCTTTCTTCTCGGGTATTGGATCTCACAAAAAGGCCATTGGGAAGGATGATTCACAACACCAGCTCGCACCATGTTAAGATCTATATAAACAAGGCACCGAAAAAGATGATCCCCTCTTTCCACTGCCGTTGCGTGATAGCGATCCTCCCAGAAAGCTCCCTTGCGGTTCTTTCTTTGATTGTATTCCTGCCCAGTTCGCCCCGCCACGAGTTGTATCGATCTCGGGATGACATCCCGGTCACCATCATCCACAACAAGTAGGTGAATATGGTTAGCAGTGACCATATAGTCCAGGATAGTCAACTGGTAGCGCTTCCTTGCTTGATAGAGCCAGTGAAGCCATCGCCTTCGATCCTTCGCGAATTTAAATAAGAATTCTCTTTTATGACATCGGTGGGTCAGATGCCAGATCTGACCAGGGATATAATGTCTTTTCGCTCTCGCCATGGATTACCGTCAATATTGTTCTTTTTGACCCCAAAAACGACCATTTAGGCCCCAAATCGAAACCTTTTTCCCGAATAGACACAATTATTTCACATAGTTAATTTGGTCCGACCCCACCCGGACACCAGGTCAGATCTTCCTCGTTAAAGCCGCTCTGCCTTGAAATAATCCGGGGTGCTCACTGAGGCTGTTTGCCGAACTTCCGTGCCAGAACCTCCCTCATTGAGACGGCGATACCGGCGAACACAACCCCGATCAACTCAGCTACGATGCGCTCATTGGCTATCGCATGGCCGGCCTCTCCGTCGAGAACCCCCCAGACCACCGAGTAGGGGAGAATGAAAAAGAGAATCATGGCGCCGGCATTTACATCCATCAGCGTCACGACCATAAACGCCGCGCTGATCCACACCA
>JAFDJF010000373.1 GCA_019307645.1 Deltaproteobacteria bacterium | reverse complement strand
AACTCTCTTTCACGAATAACGCAGTTACAATAATAAAACAATAGGCGCCCCTGCGTGTCACATTCAATCCTATATTTACTATTAGCCTTCAGCCTAAACAGCCAGAACAGTGGCATTTTTTTCCAAAAACATCATCACAGGTCTCACAAAATATTCTCTGTGGCCCCTGTGAGCTCTGTGAAAGACAAAATGCGGACAACCAAATGAAAAGGACGCTGCTCATCATCACATGCATTATGTTCCTGCTCGCTGAAGGCTGTGCATATGTATCAATACCGCTGACATCCCCCGTACGGCCGCTTGAAGAAATAAAACTGGAAGGAAAAGGACGGGACAGGATCCTTCTCATTGACATATCCGGCGCTATTTCGTCTGAAAAACGCCGCTCTCTGGTAGGCCGTGACAACGAACCTGCCAGCCCGGTTGCACGGCTGAAAGAAGAACTTGAAAAGGCTTCAGCGGACAACAGAATTAAGGCCGTAATACTTAAGATCAACAGTCCGGGAGGGACGGTTACAGCATGCGATATCATGTACAGGGAGATCCTGCGATTTAAAAAGAAGAAAAATGTGTTTGTTGCCGCCTGCCTCATGGACATAGCCGCTTCCGGCGGGTACTACATTGCCAATGCCGCAGATATAATCATCGCCCACCCCACCACAGTAACAGGCAGCATCGGGGTGATTGCGCTGAAGTTCAATATCAAAGGATTGATGGAAAAGATCGGGGTAGAGGAAGAGTCCATCAAGTCAGGAGACAAAAAAGACATTTTTTCATATTGGCGCGGCATAACCGAAGAAGAACGAAAAATTATGCAGGAGATTATCGACTCGATGTACGGGCAGTTTCTTGCAGCAATTGATCAGGGAAGAAAAAACCTTTCTCTGGACGAAATTAAACCGCTGGCTGACGGAAGGATATACACGGCCCAGCAGGCACTGGATCATAAATTGATTGACGGAATCGGGTACCTTGATGACGTTATTAACATGTCAAAGAAAACAGCTGGGATTGAAAAAGCGCGCGTGATCACTTATCACCGGCCCTCAGTCTACAAGAGCAATATTTATTCCCAGGCTACAATAAACATTTTCGGTCTTGGTGAAAACAATATGCTTGAGTATTTGCCGGTGCAGTTTTTATATCTCTGGAACCCATAAGAACCGGGTTCAAAACGTTCTATTTTGAAACCGGCTCTAAGGGCTCGCGCAAAAATAACTTCACATTTTGGCATCTCATCTTCAGATGAAACAACCTGATGTTATTGTTATAGGCGGAGGAATCGGTGGTCTTGTATCAGCAGGGCTTCTGGCCGCACAGGGCAAACAGGTGCTCCTGTTTGAAAAAGACGCCAAGGTCGGCGGTTATGTGACGGGCTTTACACGTAATGGTTTTTATTTTGACGCCACCGGCGCCTTTGTATCAGCAGTCAGCCCCGGAGCAGAACTGCACAACATCCTCAGCAAATTGGGCGTCATCGATGAACTGACATTCCTGCCCATAAATGCCATCTGGAACATTTATCCTGACTTTGACCTGCGCTTAAACTACCAGGACCCGACAGCATATCTTGAGGGAATAAAAAACCGCTTCCCTGATCAGGCCAATGCCATTGACGCCTATGGCACACTTACTGCCAGATTAGGCCGGGAGTTTGTTGCCTTTGAGAACGCCCCCCTGTGGAAAAAGCTCCTGCTCCCCCTCTCATTCCCCACACTGTTCCGCTATGTCAGAAAATCACATGCTGACATTATTAATACATTTTTTAATGGCCATCCGGATATAACCCTTGCCTTGTCAGCACTGCCCACGTCTTTGCCCCCAAGCGCACTCTCTTATACCTTTGTTGCCGTGCTCTGGGCCAAGGTGCTCAATAACGGTGTCTTTTACCCCAAAGGCGGAATGGGGGCACTGAGCGAGACCCTTGCCCGAGGGATAAAAAGGAAAGGTGCAGAAATCGCCTGCGGCCATGAGGTAACCCGAATCATCACCCGTGGGAAAAAAGCAGTCGGTGTCGGTCTTTCCAATGGAAATGAAATATATGCCAAATGGATAATTGCCAACACCAATCCTTTCCGGATACAGCGCCTGCTGCCCGATGGTCTTCACCTTTACGGAAGGATGCACCGCCTGGAAAAGTACAAACCATCACTGTCTGCAGTCCTTTTTTATGTAAAACTGCAGCAGGAAAACCTTCCTCCTGACTGGCCTTATTTTGTCTCCATCAACACGACTAAGGATCTTGAGGCCATGAACAATGCCATGGAAAGAGGCTCAATGGAGGACGGGCTGCATATTGTTATCACCACCCCGAGCCTGATGGACTCTTCCCTGGCCCCGCCCGGCCATCACGGCCTCAAGGTACTTGTCCATGCACCCCGGGCCGGTCTCTTTGAGAAAAATTATGGGGAAAACGACGCGTTTGAGCGTCTTCAAAGGCTTGTCTTTTCCGAAATCCGCACCTATACGGGACTTGATATCGCGTCCCACGCACTCTTTGTGGAACATGCAACTCCGGGGACCCTGTTTAAGCGAACCGGAAATGAGGAAGGGGCCATGTACGGCCTGGATGCTGCATGCGGCCAGGTGGGCCCACAGCGACCGCCCAACCGCACGGCCATAGAAAACCTGCTCATGGTGGGACATTATACGCATCCGGCTCACGGGATAGTCGGAAGCGCCATGTCAGGGGCCTTTGTGTCAAAAATTATCCGTAACTCAGATACATAGGCTGTAGGCATTTAGGCTGTGAGGTATGAGGTTTAAGGTAAAGGGGGAGCTTTTATCCCGTACCGCTTACCGTATACCTTATACCGTACACCTTATACCTTTGCTTGTCTTCATCGATCCTTCCAGAACAGATTCATGAGGAATATGATACTGATTCGAAACGTATCCTTTATGGGCCGGTAGGACGATTTGTGCTGATTGCCCGAAAAATAGATCGGCTCGATCGGCACAAACCCGATGGCGTATCCCCGCTTACCCGCCCTCAGTAATATGTCCGCTTCCGCCTCAAACCCGTCATTCAGGATATGAATTGTTTCCATGACCTTACGGTCATAAAGCCTGAAACCGCATTGTGAATCCTTGATATCCCGACCGATCAACCACGAGAATAAATATGTCCCTATCTTATTCGGACAGTAACGAATCCTTGGGATTCTGTCTTTACCGTGTAACCTGTTCCCAACGACAATCTGCAGATTATTTCTCCAAAAGGACTCAATGAATTTCGGTATCTCAGCGGGATCGTGCTGAAAATCAGCATCAAGGGTAATAATCGCATCAAAAGCATTCGCAGTCGCATAACGGAACCCGATGCGCAAGGCATTCCCTTTGCCCCTGTTTTTCTGAAGCCTCAAGACATGGGCACCCGCATCATCTGCTAAACGAGCCGTATTATCTGATGAACCGTCATCTACCACTACAACGTGATCAATATAACGACGTGTTTCTTTGATAAGCCTGCCAATGGTAGCATGATTTTCAAATGCCGGGATAACGGCACAGATTTTTTTGTCTTCGGTAAACATTATAAGTTCAAAAGTGACAATTCAATAATCAGGGGTAATAGCTCATAGGTCCCCGCGAAAGCGGAAATGAGATAACTCCCTGTCATTACGGCAAAAGCGTGAATCCAGAAAAAATGTAGGGTGGGCTTTGCCCACCTATCAACATGGTGGGCAAAGCCCACCCTACATTTTGTCCAAATAAAACCTATTTTGGACAATAGTGAAATCGTCTAAGTAATGACTTTCTACGATGCCATGAAACATCATCAGCCCAAAAAAATCATAGCAGTAATGAAGTCTAGCAGACGATTTTCTCTTGTTCAAATATTAACCTCGACGGTTTCGTAAAAAGTCGGAAAACACCATTTCTCGTCATTCCGGCGACCATCAACCTTAGGACTTGGGCAAAAATAACCTGTCAGAATCGACGCCCAGCATGAGAAAACATGTTCAGCCTTGACTATTATAACAACCTCTGACAAATATTAAGAGTTAAGGAAATTCAATACCCGGACTGTCTGAAGCTCAGCTCAAGGACAGAACAACCCGCGGGACCAAGGACAAAAAACATAAACATGTTAACCAGTTTAAAGCAAACCCTCCTTGTACATGCAATCAATGTGCTCTTTTCCCTTCTTGCACGGATAAAAAGCGAAAGGTGTTTCCGATGGTCATACTCGCTCATCGTTTTGGTCGCTGAAAAACTTGTTAAAAAAGACTATTATGTGGAAAAAATAAGGTGGATCAAGGAAACATTTGACAGCGACCACCCCAGCTTGTCCGTAACCAAAAAAATATTGCGCGGAACAAACCCCCACCACCGAAAAATGATTATTAAGACTTTTCTAATTAATCAGTTGCTGGTGGGCACAAACAGGAGAAAGCATTTCTCCGAAACATATGACGGATTCTATCCCCCGGGCTTTTTTGTTATCAGCCCGAGCATGAAATGCAACCTGAACTGTTATGGCTGCTATGCCGGGTCTTATGAGAAAGATGCAGAGCTTACCTTTGAAGAAATAGACCGAGTTCTCAACCAGGCAAAAGAAATGGGGATCTATTTCTGTGTGGTTTCAGGGGGTGAGCCGCTGTTCCACCCGAGTATCTTCGACATCTTTGAAAAACATAACGACGTAATTTTTCACATTTACACAAACGGCAGCCTGATTGACAGGGAAACCTGTCAGAGACTTGCCAAGGCGGGCAATGTTATCCCTGCCATAAGTATTGAGGGCTACCGGGAGGAAACCGACAATCGCAGGGGATCAGGACACTTTGAAAAGGTAATGCAGGCCATGGATTTATTGAGAGAGGCCAAAGTCCTGTTCGGGTTTTCTGCAACCCTGACACGCCGGAATGCAGAATCACTTGCCAGCGATGAATTTATTGATTTCATGATAGAAAAGGGGTGCACCCTGGGCTGGTTCTTTATGTATGTGCCCATAGGCCGCGAGCCGGATTTTGAGATGATGCCAACGCCCGAGCAAAGGGGCCACCAGGTTGAACGACTGGCCGCACTTCGTGCCTCCAAACCCATATTTCTGGCCGATTTCTGGAACGACGGTCCTGTGGTCGGGGGCTGCATATCCGGAGGGAGAAAATATTTCCATGTAAATGCCAATGGCGATATCGAGCCCTGCGTTTTCTGTCATTTCGCAACGCACAATATCAGAACCAACTCACTGCAGGATGCCTTACGGGCACCGCTGTTCCAGTCCATCTGCAGCCGGCTTCCCTCTCATGAAAATCTCCTCCGGCCCTGCATCATTATTGACAAACCTGAGATAAGCAGAAATGCCATTGCCGACCATAATGCGTACTTTACGCACAAAGGGGCCGAGATCGTCTATGAAAATCTGGTTCATGAAATAGATGACTACGCTGAAAAATACGGCGAGATTGCGGATAAGCTGTGGAAAAAATATTATAGCAGATTATAAAAAGAGAGAACCTTGAAATAGTCCACTATTACTGCCTGCCCAATTAAATAAACTTGTTTTTGTATTTAATCGGGGCGCCTTTTGCTCTTTAAAATCTACCAAACCTAACCTGGATCTGAGCGCCAAAATCGAAGTTATTTTTACGCGAACCCTAAGGGCAAGAAGGCGAAAAATTGAACATTCTCTTTTATTATGTATTATATCCCTTAATACGCCCGTTTTACCTGATTGCCCTGATTGTCAATACGCTTATTCTGGCACTTCTTATTATTGCCATATCACCCCTGGATAGAGGGGGAAAATGCGTGCATTATATCGGCAGATTCTGGTCCCTTATGAATGTATACCTCTCCGGCACCCGGATGTCCATAAGGGGGAAAGAAAAGATAGAAAAAGGTCGGTCATATATCATTATGTCCAATCACCAGAGTCTGTTTGACGTGTGGATATTAATTGCCAGACTCCCGCTTCAACTCCGCTGGATCATCAAATCAGACATAAAGAAGATTCCGGTCTTTGGTCTTGCTCTTGAACGGATGGGGCACATTTATGTGGACAGGAAGAGATACAAGGATGCTTTTTCAGGTTTAGATGCAGCGTTTGAGAAAATTAAAAGAGGGATGTCCGTGGTTGTATTCCCGGAGGGAACAAGAAGCAGGGATGGACGCCTGCAAAAATTTCACAAGGGGGGTGCGCTGATTGCTTTGAGGTCAGGAATCCCCATTCTCCCTGTAACGGTAAATGGAAGCCGCTTTGTACTGCCTAAAGGGACTATGGACCTGATGCCCGGTAAGATAGAAATCGTTGTTGGGGACCTGATTGACACCTCAGCATTCGACGAGAAAAGAAAGGATGAATTAATGTCTGTTGTGAAATCCGCCATTGAAAAGAATCTTGACCTGAACTACGGCGCGCTCACATCAAAGAGATAATCATGCGCCGACATATACTTGACAGACCCATTTCCTATTATGCCATTTTCTTTTCAACGCGATATCTGCCCATTGGCCTCTGCCACTGGCTGGGAAAGATCGTTGTGTCAATGGTGTTTGCG
>JAFDJF010000372.1 GCA_019307645.1 Deltaproteobacteria bacterium | reverse complement strand
CGCTACATTGGCTTTCATAGAATATGACCAGAGCTCCCTGGGACCTTACCGGGAGATTACGCTCTCAATCGATTCGGTCTATGAAGGGGAGCAGATCCCATACCTCGCCTATCTTTTTTTGGACGAAGATGTTCCCATATTGGCGGGCCGGGAGGTGTCGGGAGGTGTACGGGTTCCCGAAAAAGAAAGCCCTTATCGAATTTACCCGGCAGGAGGACGTGTTGGGGATGTATGCGGAACGTCCCAGAGGAATTCGGATCTGTTCCGGTGTGATGCGGGATGAGATGGTATTCAGCCCGATGGATGAGGGAAGCGCGGTATCCCAGATCGTGCTGAGGGCAATTCCCAGTCCTGAAGAGAACACGAGGCATTCATTGTTGGAACTGGTGAAGGTTGATTACATCATTGAAAAGGGCGAGATGAGTTTTGGGCCGGGCAATTGTTCTTTCCCCGGCGAATCAGAACTGGATCCCTGGCACAGACTGCCCGTACGAAAAATGTTGCTGTGCACCCATATGTCCTTTAACGGCACTCTGGCTTACGGAAAAATCCTTGCAAATTTACTGGAATGATAGGGAAGTGGTGGGGCAATGCCGTTAAATTAAGGACTTTTCCTCCAAGTCCCCCTTTCGCAAAGGGGGATTTAGGGGGATTTTCAATCCGTTACAACAAATCCCCCCCCACCCCCCTTTACAAAGGGGGGAGAACCGCGCTTAATTTAACGGCATTGAGTGGTGGGGTGGAAGTGACCAAAAGTGAGCCAAAAGGAGCATGACATGAGCCATTTAGATCTGGAACTCCATCTTTCCGATGAAGCAAAAGCCATGCAGAAAACGGTCAGAAAGTTTGGCATGGAAGTCATGAGACCGGCCGGCATTGATCTGGATAAACTGGCTGATCCGGCTGATGTAATTGCAGAAGGTTCAGTGTTATACGATGTGTTTAAAACGTTCCGCGAGCTCGGTCTTCACAAGATGGGATTACCTCGGGCGCTTGGAGGCATGCAGGAAGATATGCCTGCCGGGGTCATGCCCCTGATATGGGAGGCTCTGGGCTATGCTGATGCCGGTTTGGCCATCAGCCTGACAGCCGCACTCTTTCCTTTCTACATCGCCATGATGTCCCCTGAGCCTGAAATGCAGGAACTGGTAAGGGCCTTTTCTGAGGACACAGAGGCGGAAATGATCGGGTGCTGGGCCCTCACTGAACCGGACCACGGTTCGGACTGGATAATGGGGGCCATGCCGGGCATGGATGATCCGAGATGCGCGCCGTCGGTTCGGGCGGTTCTAAAAGGAGATGAGTACATTATCAACGGAACCAAGGCTGCCTGGGTCAGTAACGGCACCATTGCCACCCACGGGGCCGTACATGTGAGTCTGAATCCGTCTAAAGGGATGCACGGTACCGGACTTGCCGTCATTCCGCTGGACCTGCCGGGCATATTCCGCGGCAAGCCCCTGGACAAGCTGGGTCAGCGTCCTTTGAATCAGGGGGAGATTATTTTTGAGGAAGTCAAGATCCCGAAACAATACATGGTCGTCGCAGACACCGCGGCTATGACAACCATGATGCCCATGATTTTAACCGGCGGTAACACCGGCATGGGGAATTTCTTTTCCGGCCTGGCTCAGGCGGCCTTTGATGAGGCCTTCAAATACGCAAAAGAACGTATACAGGGTGGGCAACCCATTATCAAGCACCAGAACATTCAACTGAAGCTTTTCAATATGTTCACCGCAGTCGAAGCGACCCGGGCCTTTTCCCGCAAAGTGGCGCTGTACAACTTCGAAAACGAGCCGGGATCTCTGGCGTATGCCATCGCCTCAAAAAACTTTGCTACGGGTACGGCTTTCAAGGTGGCCAGCGAAGCCATTCAGATCTTTGGCGGAAGCGGTTTGAGCAAGGAATACCCCATTGAGAAAATGTTCCGTGATGCCCGGGCGGCCCTGATTGAGGACGGGGTCAATGAGTCACTGGCTTTGGTGGGAGTTGTGGACCTGTAGGCTTTTGGCAACAAAATGGGGGCTGAGTAGACCTAGATCCCGTTATTGGGGGTAAACAGTGTTAGAAACCGAGAAAGTGCCCTGGGACAAAACTGCTGAGGTAGTCATCGTTGGGTATGGTATGGCCGGAACGGTTGCAGCCATAACCGCCCATGATAAGGGTGCCGAAGTTCTGGTCCTGGAAAAGCAGCCTGCGAATAGCCATCACACCAATAGCAGCATGTCGGGCGGATTCATCATCGTTCCCTCCGATGTTGAGGGCGCTGTCAAGTATATGGAAGCACTCTATCGGGTAGATGGAGATCTCTATTGGACTGAAAGAGAAATCATTCGAGTGTGGGCTGAATACTCTTCCCAAAACAAGGATTGGATTGAAAATCATGGTGGCAAGTTAGAACTGATCGCACCCATGGGAGAGCATTTTGATGTTCCGGGTGCTGACAGTATCCATGGTTATTCGTTCCCCGGGAGGGGTCTGCGGATGATGAGAATCCTTGACCAGCGTGTAAAGGAAAGACGAATCGAAATCATGCACGACACGGCTGCGGAGAGACTCATCACCGATCGTAACGGCCAGGTGATCGGGGTTCGCACAAACCATAGAGACGGCGGGGTCTTGAAGACTCTGAACGTGAGAGCCTCCAGGGCGGTGATCCTGACCTGTGGGGGTTTTGAATTTAACGAACAGATGAAACTGAACTATCTGGGAGTCTATCCGGCCCATTTTACCGGCAGCCCTGCGAACACCGGCGATGGCATTCGAATGGGTCTGGACGTTGGTGCGGACCTGTGGCATATGAACTGCTGCTCGGCTGGCGCCGTCGCCAGATTCCCTGACTGCCCCACCGCGTTCTTTGTCGAGCTTGGGGGACAGGGATGGCTTGCGCGTCTATTTGGAAGGGACCTACGGGAGCCCGCTGGATACGTAGTGGTGGACAGGAATGGATCAAGGTTTATCAATGAGAACATCATTGGCACCAAAATCCATTGTGCATACTATGAATTCACGTCGTTCGACAGCCGGCGCCTCAGGTATCCAAGGGTGCCGAGCTACTGGATATTCGATCAGAACCGTATGGAAGCCGGGCAATTAGCGCTTCTGGCTGCCGGTGCCAGCGGCCCGCAACAGCTTCACAAATGGAGCACTGACAATAGTGAGGAGCTTGAGAAGGGGTGGATAATCACGGCAGAGACCATATCAGAGTTGGCAACGAAGATTGATATTCAGCCTGAAGTTCTTCAGAAGACGATCACCACTTACAACCTATGCTGCGAGCAGGGGGAAGACCCGGATTTCGGGCGAGGCGCTCTGAATTTAGTCCCGTTGTCCAGGCCGCCATTCTACGCCGTGAAACTATGGCCTGGCGGCGCGAATACTCAGGGGGGGCCAAAACGGAACAGCCAATCTCAGGTTTTGGACCCCGCCGGGAGACCCATCCCGAGACTCTACTCAGCGGGTGAATTAGGGTCCATTTTTGGCATGATATATCCGTCCGGGGGGGGCAATCTCGCTGAGTGCATTGTCTTCGGCAGGATTGCGGGTGAGAACGCCGCAAAAGAAGAACTCGGTGACTACATACCGCGCGCTTAGGGTCGTCCGAGAATGGACTTTTTACGAGTTCATCAATATTAACAGGAGAGTGCCATCATGACAGGAGCAGAGATAATTTGCCATATTTTTAAAGAAGAAGGTGTGGAATATGTCTTTGGTGTCCCTGGTATGACAGAGGTCCCCCTTCTTGATTCACTATCTCAAATACCAGGCATTCGGTTTTTAGGTGCGGTCCACGAGTCTGTTTCAGTTGCAATGGCCGATGGTTATGCTCGTGTTTCAGGAAAGCCCGGAGTGGTCCTCGTGCATACAGCTCCGGGGACTGCGAATGCCATAGGCAACATGTACAACGCGTATAATGCCGGCACACCGATGGTCGTGCTTGCCGGGCAGCAGGACTCTCACCTCAAATGGTCCGACCCTCTTTTAGATGCAGACCTGTTACCCATGGTGAGCAAGTTCACTAAAGAACGCTATTGGGTGGGACATGCCCAGGACATTGAGAAGGCGTTAGGCCGCGCTTTTAAAGAGGCCAATACCCCGCCGATGGGACCAGTGTTTGTGGC
>JAFDJF010000371.1 GCA_019307645.1 Deltaproteobacteria bacterium | reverse complement strand
CCCTTGATGAAGAATAGAGCCACGAGTTGCCAGCCTGTTTGCATGAAGGAGAGGCCCACCATGACCATTCCCAACAACGCTCCCGCGATGGCCATAGGAATCCGGGCACCGTAGTTATCCAAAATCCTTCCGATAAACCAGCTGGACAATGAAAAGCCTACCAAGCGGGCAGCCTGGGTCCAGCCGAAAAAGGAATGCTTAATGCCCAACTCTTCGCTTATGGGCCTGAAGATACCATGCCCACTGTGGCTAGCCCCATGACGATGTACCAGCCGTAGAAAAGATTGGACCCGCGTGATGTAGGTGATGACTTGACTATCATTTAGTTTCCAAATACGTGTCGTATTTATCCGCCTTCGACAGAATATCCTATAGCTTAGTTTGTCGAAATGCAGCGGCTTCCGGCTCGTAGGACTTACAGCTCGGAGAGAGATCCCGCTTTCAGCGGGGCTACGGGGTGAATGGCGAGGTGAACCCTCTATATCTCATTGAGCGAAGGATGATTGCTTTCGGCGAAATTCCGCTTTGATACCCAGCAGATTGTTGCAGAGAGCTTCACGGGGTAGGCGGAGGACAGAGGATTGTGGACAGAGTGGATGGCAAAGTTAAGCACTATGCCAATTCTCAAGTTTCAGCCTTGAGAAAGGGATAAAATCATCAATATTTCTAGTCACCAAAATCAGACCATTTACCCTGGCTATTGCCGCAATCTGTCCGTCCACAAATGACGGAGTTACACCCTTTGATGTTAATCTTGCACGCTCTTTTGCATGCCACTCTGCGGCCCTGTCGTCATATGGGAGAATCAACATCGTCCGCCTGACAATGTCATTAAGGAATGAAGCGATAACTTCTCGTTTACGGGACCGCTGAAGACGTTGACAACCAAATTGAAGCTCGTGCCAGACAGGAGCAGCAGTAACTATTTCGTGCTGGTGCTTTTCAAACATCTTCAGGACCGTTTTATCCGGGGCAGTTTTCACGGCCTCTGAAAGTACGTTTGTATCAAGGAGATATTTCATCACCTCAACTCTATTTCTCTACCGGCAGAAGGGTCTCGCAGCTCTTTGAAATCTCTGTCAGAGATGTCGATCCCTTCATCCTCAATCTTTCGCCGAAATTCGGAAACGGCACTCCAAAACCCCGTATATTTTCGGCTAAGCCGTTCATATTCCTGAATCGACAGCAGTACTGCAACCGGTTTTCCACGCCTGGTCAATTCAACGTGCGGCCCTCTTTCGACATCATGAATAATGGTGGGCAATCTGTTTTTTGCTTCAGCTATGGAAAATTGCTTTTGCATTATTAACACTTCCTAGCCGTGTTGTTATTTTTGTACATTATAGCTATCTTTATGGCCATAATCAAGGAAAATCAGCGACTGGTGAAGAACAGAGCGTCAGATCCTTAGACCTGCAGAACCTCAGAGGTCAGTATCAAAACCAGAAGTCATTGAAATCTATTCCAAAGCCTGTAAATATCAATCATCTTAAGGTATTATTTTTTCTCATGCCTTCAGGTGAGGAAAATTACGGAAATATCATGATGGTGCTGAGGTCGGGGATCAGGGTTTAGGGATCGGGGTATAGAAATCTCAATAAAATACCAGCTAATACGATCTCTCAATAATCACCTGAACGTTCCTAAAAGGAGATCCGCCATCCTGGTTGAATCCGTTTTAGAAATGTGGATAAGGGGTCAGCCCTTGACGCTGGACCATTTTTAGAGATATAAACTTCTCATGCTATTAAAGGAACATGAAGTTTTATGACGGGGCCGATAAGAATTGAATATTCTCTGTTGTAAGGGGCGAAGAAAATGAAAGGTTTTTTTTATCCGGAAAGTATCGTGGTCATCGGTGTCAGCAATAAGATAAAAAATATGGGGCAGGTGATCGTTCATAACCTGATCAGCAAAGGATATACAGGCCAGGTGCATGCTGTTGGTCCTAACGGAGGCGTTGTCCTGGGACGGCCCATTCGCAAACGTGTCAAAGATATAAAATTTCCGTTGGACATGGCAGTCATTTTAACGCCTGCGGCGACCATACCAGGGCTTGTTCGTGAATGCGGTGAAGCCGGTATTCGGCGAATCGTGATCGAATCGGCCGGTTTTTCAGAACTTTCAGGTGATCGACAGAAACTGGAAAAGGAATTGTTGGACGCTGCGAAAGAATTCGATATCCGTTTCATCGGTCCAAACTGTATCGGTCTCTTTAACACTGAAAACGGACTGGCCACGGCATTTGTGATGATAAAGACTCCTTTTGTTAAAGGGAAGGTTTCAGTGGTGGCCCAGTCCGGAGGGATTGCCGGCACGTATATGGAATTTCTGGCATTTGATGCCATCTATTTCAACAAGGTGGCTTCAGTTGGTAACAAACTAAATGTGGATGAATCGGATCTCCTGGAATATCTGGTCAAGGAAGATGACTCTACAGAGATCATTTGTATGTACCTGGAGGGGATAAAAGACGGACGCCGTTTGATGGAGATTGCACGGCACAGCCATAAGCCGATCATTGTTCACAAGGCGGGTATCGGTCAGGCAGGTGCCGCTTCGGCAGCCTCGCATACCGCTGCACTTTCGACAGACGATAAGGTGGTGAGTGCTGCATTCAAGCAGTCCGGTATTATCCGGGTTCGCACAGCCGCTGCGATGATTGATCTGATCAAGATCCTGGAACTTCCGCCCATGTCCGGTCGAAATCTTGCAATCGTTTCCCGGTCGGGAGGCCATGCCGTCATCGCCGCGGATACCGCGGAATACTTCGGATTCGAGATGCCGCCGTTTTCTCCTGAAGAACTAGAGAAAATTCGGAAACATGTGCGCGGCGGGGTAATCAATCTACGTAATCCTTTGGATCTGGGAGATTTATTTGACCTCACTATTTATGAAGAAATTACACGGCGTGTTCTTTCCAATGAGCATATTCACGGCCTGGTTCTGGTACACACCTATGGAGAGGCGGACAGAGAAGAATCGCGGCATTTTTTAACTGTGGTCAAAGAATTGAGCGCCAAATATCAAAAGCCGGTAGCACTTTGCCTCATGATTGATGACCAGGAAGCGGGCTATCTCAAACAAAATTTCGGTTTTCCGTTTTTTAAAAGTCCTGAAGAAGGGACGTGGGCTTTGAGCGTTTCTTACCGGATGTATGCACACCGGCAAAGCAAAAGAACCTTTACTCCCTATGTTCAAAACGTAGACAGCAAGACGGCGCATGGCATCATTGAAAGGGCTGCTGCGGAAAACCGCAATCCCACCCAGGCCGAGTGTTTTGACATTTTAAGATTATACGATATTCCTGTGCCGAAATACCGGACGGCTCGAACCGCGGCGGAGGCATCAGCGTCCGCAGGACAGATCGGTCTGCCCGTGGTCTTGAAAATAGATGTTCCTTCCGTATTGCATAAATCGGATGTGGGAGGGGTCGTATTGAATTTAACCACCCCGGAAGCCGTAGCGACGGCCTTTACAAAAATGAAAGACCGGCTGGAGAGCACACTGCCCCCCCGGGAACAATTTGCAGTACTGGTCATGAAACAGGCGGAAACAACAGGCCAGGAGGTGATTTTCGGGGTGAAGCAGGACCAGACTTTCGGTCCTACCATACTATTCGGCATGGGCGGTGTGATGGCCGAACTCATTGAAGACGTCAGTCTCCGGGTCACACCGCTGGATCGAAACGACGTCCTTGAAATGGTGCAGGAAGTAAAGGGATACAAGATCCTGACCGGGGCGCGCGGCAGGACGTATACAGACATTGACTGCTTGGTGGATAATCTCCTGAAACTGTCGCAGTTGGCCCAGGATTTCGAGCAAATCAGGGAAATTGACCTGAATCCGGTCATGATCTACGCTCACGGTTGTCTGGCACTGGATGCAAGATTTATTATAGCCTAAGGACTGCCCCCCTTTAGCCTCTTTGTTCAAAAATTCGTGCATTTTATGGCAAAAAATCTTTGGGACTATAGAAGTGCGACGTTGGTTCCGAAACAACTTAACAGGACAGGGTACAAGACTGGGGTTTGGGACGAGTAAGTCAGCGAATCAGAGAAAAGGCGTACTTATCGGGCAGTTATAATAAGTGCGAAAAATAGGCGTGTGATGCCGAATGAAATCTTGGGCACGTTGTTGAATTTGATGAATTAATTTAGTCACTGCTAAAAGGGGGTCACCGTTTGGCTCTTTTATT
>JAFDJF010000020.1 GCA_019307645.1 Deltaproteobacteria bacterium | reverse complement strand
TCTAACCGTTCACGCACTCTTTGTCTGCAAAAAGACTTTTATCATTGCTGTGACATTTTCACGGATTCTTTCATCGGTTTCTACGAAGCTTACCCCGGTATGGAAAGTCTTGGGTTCTGCCTCCCTGCAATAAACAACCTTACCCTTAAGTTTGATTAGTTCTTCTTTAATATCAAAGGATATCAAAAGAATGAATTTTGCTTCAATGGGGACTTTGGTTTCCATAAGGAGCCCCCCTTGGCTGATATCCAGAATTTTTCCCATGCCCTGGTCCAATGGAAACCCGTCATCATCAATACATTCGTATGACATGAGGTTGACTGTTTTTGCTCTGTAATGCTTTCTTTGTTCATCCATTATAAACTGTTACAAGTTTTCCTTCTTTTGTTATTGATTGATCACAGGCAAATTCTGCCTGGTCATCTTTGTTCATAGCACAAAGCCTGCAATTTAGCCAGATCCAAATTCGGGGTAAGCGGGTAACACCTTTGACTTTTTTTAGCCCTGGGCGGGACGCAATTTCTTGCGCGAGCCCTTAATCTCTTTTAAATTTTTCTTTACATTTTCATCCGGTGAAATTACCTTATAACAAGCGTACAGACTGTAAGATTTCCATTCAAAAATTTATCATCCATTCTCTTTACTCACTAAAGGTTAGGAGGCTGTCCGAGAATAGCAATTTTTCCCAAGATCGAGAAATGTCCGAAAAAATTACCACAGGCATATAGTTGATATTCCGAGGATAATTTTTTCGGGCATGACGAAGAGTTTGGGGAAAAGGGCATTCTCGGACAGCCTCCTAGGCTTGCCGGCACATTGGGGGCTCCGGCGCTGAGAGGACATTCAGAGATCGTGGAAAATTCCCCCCGGCCTCCGTGTCTCGAATGGGCGTAGCGAGTGATGGTAGAAAAAACACCAGGGTAAAAGCACATGGCTCGACAAGCAAAGATAGACAGGGCAACAAAGGAAACCAGTATCCGAATCAAACTGGACATCGACGGGACCGGTAAGATCAAGGTAGATACAGGTATCCCTTTCATGGATCACATGCTGACCCTTATGGCGGCACACGGGTTTCTGGATCTGGAAATAACCGCCAAAGGGGACACGGAGGTAGACGATCATCACACGGTTGAAGATCTGGGGATCTGCCTGGGGAAGGCAATAAAAGAGGCACTGGGTGAGAAAAAGGGGATCAGACGGTATGGGGAAGCGACCATCCCAATGGACGAGGCGCTCGCCAGAGTGGTCATGGATATCTCCAATCGTCCGGGCCTGGCCTACCGGGTCTCTTTGAAAAAAACAACAACCGGGACCTTTGACGTGGGTTTGGTAACCGAGTTTTTTCGTGCCCTAGTCACCAATGCAGGCATAACCATGCACGTGGATCTCCTTGCAGGGGATGAACCACACCATGTGGCCGAGGGCATCTTCAAGGCCTTTGCAAGGGCTCTTGACCAGGCCTGCAGTCTGGATAATCGTCTGGGCGAAGGCGTGCCATCGACAAAAGGCCTGTTGTAAGAGAGACAGGATGACCGAAGCCGGGAACCCGGAGAAAGAGGGAAGATCAGTAAACAGTAACCGGTAATCAGTAATCAGTAACGCACCACTGACAACAAACAACCTGCTGACGTGAACAGTGAAATGTAAGTCGTGAATAGGAGACAGTTATGGGGAGGAAAGATGCAAAGAGATCGTGGGACCTGTTGTGGCTGTTGGTTTTTTCCGGCCTGTTGTTAACCTTCGGGTGCCAAACCAAGAAGAACGTCACTCCCGTGATCCACAGAGATCTCAATTTAAATAAAGTGGTTGTCGTGGGTTTTCTGAGGGCTTTATTACCGACGGACAAGCCGGGTATGTTTAAAAATCCCCTCTCCTGGAGCATTGTTTCTGCCGAGCCTGTGCCACGTGAAATTATCCAGAAGATGAGCGATGTTCTGTTTAAAAAGGTGGTTGCTGAAAAGGGATATGAGCTGGTGTCACGTAATCAGGCCATAGGCGTTTATTCAAATATCGTCGCCTCTGACAAGAACGTGGGTATGCCGGCAATAAAAGTAATCCAGGAGGTGGGAACGACGTTTAATGCCGATGCCGTCCTTGTGGGGTACATGTACCGTTGGAGAGAGCGGGTGGGAGGAGACTATGCGGCTCAGAGCCCGGCTTCCGTGTCCTTTGACCTGCACCTGATCAGGCCCGTTGACGGCGCAATTTTGTGGAAATCGAAGTTTGATAAGACCCAGCAGTCATTGTCTGAAAATATCCTTGACATGAATACATTTTTAAAGGGCGGCGGCAAATGGATGAAAGCAGATGCTCTGGCCATGATTGGACTCAGAAAAATGCTTGAAGAAATGCCGTGAGGGTTCGCACAAAAATAAATTCACATTTTGGCGCTCAGATTTGGGTTAATATTGATATATTTATGAAAAGCAAAAGGCGCAGTAATAGTGGGCTATTTCAAGGTTTGTGATTTTCATAATATGTCAAGAGTGACCTGAAGATGAGATGCCAAAATGTGAATTTATTTTTGCGCGAGCCCTAAGGGTCAGGAGAGTGAGGATTTGAGCAAACCAAAGGAGTGATGATTTGATAGTTATTCCAGCCATAGACCTAAAGGGGGGGCGGTGTGTAAGGCTCAAACAGGGTCGGATGAACGATGAGACCGTGTTTTCGGACGTTCCGGAAGAAATGGCCATAAAGTGGTTTGGAAAAGGGGCAGAGCGGCTCCATATCGTTGACCTTGACGGTGCAGTCCAGGGAAGGCCTGTGAATCGGGATGTCATCAAGCGGATAGTGGATTCAATCCCTATCCCTGTAGAGCTGGGGGGCGGCATCAGGGACATGGCCACGCTTGAGGCTTACTTTGATTTGGGACTTCATTATCTCATCTTGGGCACGGTGGCCTACAAAGACCCGGAATTTGCAAAAAACGCGTGCAGCGTATTTCCCGGAAAGATAATATTGGGCATAGACGCAAGAGATGACCGTGTTTCTGTGGAGGGATGGACAGAAGAAGTGGATCTTACGCCCGTAAACATGGCCAGACAGTTTGATGAGGCCGGGATTTCGGCAATTATCTATACGGACATACAAAGGGACGGCATGAGAACCGGTCCGAATGTGGAGGCGACGCGGGCCCTGGCAAGGGCCGTTAAAATCCCTGTGATTGCATCCGGGGGGATCTCAGGGGTGTCGGATGTCAAAAACATCATGCCCCTTTCCGAAGACGGGGTAATCGGGATGATTACCGGGAGGGCCCTGTATGATGGGAGTCTTGATCTGTCTGAAGCCATAAGCGTCTGCAAGGGGGAAGGGCAGTGATTGGTGATCAGTAACCAGCAACTGGACGACAAATAGTTTTCTATCAATCTGCCAGGGAAACAGAAACCCCGCTATGAGCGGGTTTTTTTGTTATGCTTTCAAAACCTGGTCCTCAGGGCCAGGTCAGAGAGAGAAGGCTTTGCCGCAAAAAGATAGCTATATAAACAACCCTCTTCCGGAATCCAAAGCCGGGCCTCTCAGGACCCGGATTCTTTACTCAGTATGGGAAACCCGGTCTTCAGGTGCAGGATCTTTACTCGACTGACAGGTGCAGTTCATTTTTTTCTCATATTGTCATGAATTTGTTCTTGACAACTTAGGCAAATGTTTTAAATTAAAGGGTTATCGCATTAATTATTATTTTGAGTGTACATCAGATGCCCGGAGCAACCCTCCTCATGATTATAAACCCTTATTTGCAGCAGCCATGTCACTGAATCAAAAAATTGCCGAAGACCTCAAGGCTGCCATGAAAGCCAAAGACAAGGACCGGGTCTCTTGTTTAAGAATGCTCAAGACCTTCCTGAAGAACCTCCAAGTGGAGAAGGGACGGGAACTGGAAGACAAAGAGATTCATGCGGCCATTTCTTCTTCTGTAAGAAAGTCAAAAGAGTCTGCAGCAGAATTCAGGAAGGGTGGCCGCGAGGATTTGGTTCTCAAGGAAGAGCGAGAGATAAAGATTTTATATGAATATTTGCCTCAGCAGTTGACACCTGATGAAATTGAAAAGACGCTGCGAGAGATTATTGAAGAAATATCGGCAAGTTCCAAGGACCTGGGAAAGGTTATGAAGGCAGCCATGGCCAGAATGGCAGGACAGGCACAGGGCAAAGAAGTAAACGAAATTGCCATAAAGTTACTCCCTTGAAAACCCACATTTTTTTATTTGAGCCTGCATGATTGAACATACTTATCGGGTTCTTGGATACAATAGGTTGTTGGATATCTTGTCCCATTATGCCGCTTGTCCGTTGGGTCAATCAGATTGCCTGTCCCTCAAACCATTAAATGATCCAGAACAGATTGATAATGAGCTGAGATTGGTTTCGGAGATGCGGCTCCTGCTTAAGACGCAGGGGTTTGTAACTTTGTCCGATGTGACCGATGTGGTTCCGATGGTCAGAAAATCCGGTACTCTGGGTTCGTGCCTGGAACCGGACGAATTTTTATGTTTTCTCAGACTCACAGAAGCGGGCCGACAACTAAAAAAGTTCATCAGGCCAAGAAGAGCATTGTTCCCGAGGCTATACCAGGTGGTTCGGGGTATGCCCGATTTTGAAGACCTGATAAGGACGCTGAAGGAGACGATTTCTTTCAACGGCACAATCAAGGATTCTGCAAGCCCTTTACTAAGGAAGATAAGGGGAAAAAAGATCCGATTAAGGCAGGACCTTGAAAAAAAACTGGAGGGCATTCAAAACTCAGCCGGGATTTCCGGTAGCAGGAAGGACCACCTGGTGACCGTTCGTGACGGTCGATATGTGGTCGCCTTGAGGTCAGACCAGAAGTCGCGGATTGAGGGGATTATTCACGATTATTCTCAAACCAGAGCCACCTGTTTTCTGGAACCGGTGGAAGTGATTCGGGACAACAATCGTGCTGCAGAATTGATACAGGAGGAAAAGGCTGAAGAGTTTCGCATCCTGGAGAACCTGACTGCCATGGTCAGAGATCTGGCCGATGACCTGGAGCATGCACAGTCCCTCGTGGGCAGGATGGACGGGATTTATGCCAGGGCGAGGTTTAGCGAAGCCCAGTCATGCGTCATGCCTGAGATTGGCGCTGATTACGGTGTTGAGCTCAGAGCAGCCAGAAACCCGATTCTCCTGGCAATGGGCCTGGAAAGCAGAGTCCGGAGTGGTCATGAAGACCTCCCTGTGCCTGTGGATATTCTGCTGGACGGCATTCACAATGTTCTGGTCATATCCGGCCCCAACCGGGGCGGAAAGACTGTGACACTTAAAACCCTCGGCCTGCTGAGTTTGATGGCCCAGGCAGGGATACACATCCCCGCAGAGGAGGGAAGCTGTCTGCCCATTTTCGATAAGGTAATGGCTGATATCGGTGACGATCAGGATATCCAGGCAGGCCTGAGTACGTTTTCTGCCCACGCAGTACATCTGACACATATCCTGGAACAGACTCGTAAAAAGAGCCTGGTGATCATTGACGAACCGGGCATGGGGACCGACCCGGACGAAGGTGTGGCCCTTTCAATGGCTGTGCTGGACTTTCTCTCCGGGCAGGGGGCATTTGTCGCCGTATCTACCCATTCAAACCGGTTGAAGGCTTACGGTGTTTCAAACGAACGAGCAATAAATGCATCTGTTGAATTTAACGGGCAAAAGAACTGCCCCACTTTTAAACTCACCTATGGCGCTCCCGGAATCAGTCATGCACTTGAAGTTGCCAGTGAAATGGGGGTGCCTTCAGACATACTCGACCGAGCCAGGGAATACCTGGACCGGGATGAAGTCCGGTTGAACCGGCTCATAGAGAAGATGAACCGTCTGCGAGCGGAGGCCGACCAGGAGAAGCGGGAGGCTGAAGATCTCAAAGAAAAATATCTTGCCGGTGCAGAGGAGATAGAAGATCGGCGCACCTTTCTGGAGGCCGAAAAAAAGGCGTTGATTGAGGCCAAACGACTCGAGGCCGAAACTGCCATCAGAGAGGCAAAAGAAGAGCTGAAGCAGGCCGTTAATCTGTTAAAAAAGAAAAAAGAGACGGTTCAGTCCCTTGTTACTAAAAGACATGCTGAAGTGGGCCGGAAATTAATCGGCTACTTTGAAAAGGAAACTCGCAAGGAGAATGAAAAGCCTTATATTGATCTTGAAATGGTTAAAAAAGGCCGGATTGTCTACCATAGGGGTCTAAAGCAAAAAGGGACAATCCAATCAGTGGATTTTTCAGCCGGGCGTGTCTCTGTCATGCTGGGAAATATCAAGGTGTCTGCCAGGATTCAGGATATTGAGCTGATTAAGGATGTTCAGACACCCGGTTCCGAAGGGCCTGCGGGGTCTGTTTCATGGCACATCAAAAATACGGCGCTAAGGGAGCTGAATGTCGTCGGGTTCAGGGTGAATGAAGCCATTCCCCTGATTGACAAGACAATAGACCGCGCCCTGGTTGACGGCGATTTAACCCTGAGGATCATCCACGGGTTTGGGACCGGAAGGCTGAGGGATGCCATCCGGAGGCATCTGAGAAATGTTCCCTTTATAAAAAAGGTTTGCAGTGCTGATCCGAGATCAGGCGGAAATGCCATAACGATTGTTGAGCTGTGAAAGGGCACTAGGAAGCTGTCCGAGAATGCCCTTTCCCCCAAACTCTTCGTCATGCCCAAAAAAATTATCCTCGGAATATCAACCATATGCCTGTGGTAATTTTTTCGGGCATTTCTCGATTTTGGAAAAAATTGCTATTCTCGGACAGCCTCCTAGTGGTTTATGATCAGTATCCAGTGATCAGTGATCGGTAAGCAGTGATCGGTGATCAGTAAGCAGCAACTAGACAACAAATGGTTTCTTATCAATCTGCCAAGGAAGAGATTAAAAGAACCGCCGATGTGGTGGAACTGATCGGCCAGTATGTGAAGCTCAGGAAGGCAGGGCGAAACTATGTGGGACTTTGCCCTTTTCATGCTGAGAAGGATCCTTCCTTTACGGTGAATCCTGAAAGGCAGACCTTTCATTGCTTTGGGTGCAAAAAGGGCGGAGACGTTTTCGGCTTTTGGATGGAGTACCACAGCACGACCTTTCCCGAGGCCATGAGGGATCTGGCAGAAAGATATCACATAACCATTTCGGAAGGATATTCTGCTGCTGAAGAGAAAAAAAAGGCTGGTCAAAGGGATGCGCTTTATAAGATCAATGAGATAGCTGCGAATTATTTTCAGAAGGCACTGAAGCATTCTGCCAAAGGAAAGCCTGCCAGGGATTACCTGGAAAGGCGGGCCCTACCGGAAGAAACCATCTCTGCGTCCCGGCTGGGATTTGCGCCTGATGAATGGGACGGCCTGATCAATGTGCTGAAGAAACATCACACAGCTATGCATATGGCTGAGCAGGCGGGTGTGATTATTCAAAGGGAAAAGGGTGGCTATTATGACCGGTTCAGGGGCCGGATCATTTTTCCCATTATTGACCAGCGGCAGCAGGTGGTTGGTTTCGGCGGCAGGGTGATGGACGACTCTCTGCCCAAATATCTGAACACCCCTGAAACCCCTGTATTTCGCAAGGGGGAGTCCCTTTACGGATTGCATGCATCCTTTAAGGTGATTAGGGAAAAGGGCAGGGCAGTGCTGGTTGAAGGCTACATGGACTGGCTTGCGCTTCAAAAACACGGACTCAAAGAGGTCGTGGCGACCCTGGGCACGGCATTGACTGACAGGCATGTCCGAAAGCTCAAAGGTTATGCAAAGGAAGCGATCATCGTATTTGATTCCGATGAGGCAGGAAAATCAGCCGCTTTAAAGAGCCTGTATGTTTTTGCCAATGAAGGCCTCTCAGCCAGGGCCGTTGTTCTGCCTGCCGGTCATGACCCTGACAGTTTTGTAAACGAAAACGGGCTCGATCGTTTTCAGGATCTCCTGGATCATGCTTTTCCCATGTTTGACTTTTTTCTGGAGCAGAAATTGACCAAAGGGGATTCAGACGAGGGAAAGGTGCGTGCCTTAAAGGAGATTCTTCCGGTCCTGTCGGAGATCCGTGATTTTGCCCTGCGTTCATTGTACGTGCGCCGTCTGTCGGAGAAGATCGGAATCAGGGAGGACACGGTTTTGGCTGAACTGAAAAGACACTTGAAGCATCCTTCAAATGAGGTTCCAAAAAGGGGCATAAAAGAGAGTCCGGAAAATACAGAAAAGAAGTGTGCCTCTAAAGACGATCTTAACCTGCTGAACCTGCTGCTACAGCACCCTGATACAATATCGAGTTTGGTGAAATTTGATTACAGGATTTTACTCTCTGATCCTGAAATTGTTAGAATCGTGGATGTTATATTTGAAAAACATGGCGATGAAGGGTCGTTTTCGCCAGAGGATCTGCTGGATAGCCTGCCAAGTGAATCCAGCCGGGAAAGGCTCAGGGAAGCCCTGCACAAACCCTTTATTATATATTCTGACCAGGATGCTGAACAGGCTGTGACCGAGTTCGAGAAAAGGGTGCACCAGAAAAAAATTTCAGCATCCTTTAAAAAGGCCAGGGGTGACAGAGAAACCCAGAATAAACTATTAAAACTGAAAATCCAGGGTCCGCTCAGGTCCTGACAGGCGAGCAAAAACAGTCTCAAGATGTGAATATATAACTTGCCTTAAACGGAGAATTTTTCTGGAGGGAATAGGATGAGCAAAGATGCCAAGACGGTCAATATAAAGCGACTGATTGATATCGGAAAAGACAAGGGATACCTCACATATGATGACCTGAATGACAATCTGTCCGAGGAGGTTGTTTCCTCAGAAGAGCAAAGTAGAGATCTCATGATGATGCTTCAGGAACTGGATGTCGTGGTTGTAGATGAAGATTCCAGAAAGGAGATCGAAAAATTATACGGGAAGACGAAAAGGCAGAAAAAACCTGAAGACACCGAGCCCGCCCGCGTGGATATCCCGGATACACCCTCGCGGGTTTCTGATCCTGTCAAGATGTACTTGAGAGAGATGGGTTCCATCTCGCTACTTACCAGAGAGGGCGAAGTGGAGATCGCCAAAAGAATCGAGGAGGGTGAAAAGGAGGTATTGGCGAAGCTTCTGGACTGTTCCGTAGGCATTGAATATATCATTGAGATGGGAGAAAAGCTCAAGCAAGGTAAAGTCAAACTGCGGGATGTGATCAATGATCTGGAGGACGACTACAACAGCTATTACAAGCAACTGGGCGAAAAAAAAGAATCCCTCATCAATGTGATTGATGAAATCAGTCGGGTGTATGGCGATGTCATGCAAAAGAAGATAGAGAGGAGTAAAGTGCGCATAGCCAGGACCAGAAAGGAGAAGCTTGCTGTCGAGATAAAGAAAGGCCAAGAGCAGATAACCAAGCTGGTGGAATCATTCAGACTGGAAAAGAGACAGCTCGAATTGATGGTCGAAAATTTTAAAGCTCAGGTGTCAGAGATTGAAGAGTTGGAAAAACACATAGCTGAATGTATGATGCAGGCCGGCGGCAAATCGATTCAGTATATTAATAAGTGTATTTCCGAGATGCCTAAATCCGCCGAGGATAGCACGGTGCTCAAGTCGCTCGGTTTGAGAAAGAGCGAAAGCATGGCCCTAAAGGAAAAGGCAGATAAGGCACAGAAAACCATCGCTCGGTTTAAAGAACGCACCGATATGAGCCCCAGACATCTGAAAAGTGCATTATGGGAGGTGCTGGAAAGTTTTAATAAGGCAAAGACAGCCAAGCGTGAACTCATACAGGCCAATCTAAGGCTGGTCGTCAGCATAGCCAAAAAATACACCAATCGGGGTCTGATGTTTCTGGACCTTATCCAGGAAGGAAACATCGGGTTGATGAAAGCTGTTGACAAGTTTGAGTACCAGCGGGGTTACAAGTTCAGCACATACGCCACATGGTGGATCAGACAGGCGATCACAAGAGCCATTGCAGATCAGGCCAGGACCATCCGTATACCTGTCCATATGATTGAAACCATTAATAAGCTTATCCGGACATCCCGCTATCTTGTCCAGGAACATGGCCGTGAGCCTACTCCGGAAGAAATTGCCGAGAAAATGGAATTTCCGCTGGAGAAGGTCAGAAAGGTGTTGAAGATCGCAAAGGAGCCAATCTCTCTTGAAACACCGATCGGCGAAGAGGAAGACAGTCATCTCGGTGATTTTATAGAGGATAAGAAGGTGGTTTCTCCGGGTGATGCCATCGTGAATTTCAATCTGGCGGAACAGACAAGAAAGGTTTTAAGGACGCTTACGCCCCGGGAGGAGAAAGTCCTGAGAATGAGATTTGGTATTGGTGAAAAGGCAGACCATACTCTGGAAGAGGTGGGCCGGGACTTTCGTGTGACCCGGGAGCGTATCCGGCAGATAGAAGCAAAGGCCCTTCGGAAGCTGCGGCATCCCAGCAGAAGCAGGAAGTTGAAGAGTTTCGTAGATACCAATTAGGGGGTGGCTTAGGCTCGCGCAAACCTAACCTAAATCTGAGCGCCAAAAAAGTGAATTTATTTTTGCGCGAACCCTTAGCGGTTGGATGGTGGCATCCCATCAGTATTTTCAAAGCGTAATAAGGGGGGGACCCATCGGTTTCGCTTCTGGGTTTGTGTGCGAATTTCGGGAGAATTTTTCTTGACAATTTTTTGTCGAGTGAGCATGCTGTTCACTTATGTGATTGAGAATTAGCACCGGGCCCATAGCTCAGTTGGCAGAGCCACCGGCTCATAACCGGTAGGTCCCTGGTTCGAACCCAGGTGGGCCCACCATTTAAAATAAATATTTATTGAAAAAGGGTGCACCGCCAGTGGGTGCGCCCTTAATTTTTCTCTGTGGAGCCAGTTTTAAGAAGGCAAAGGTTTCAATCTCACATGCTTCCCAAGACAAGAGATGTCCTGGATTTGTTAGAAAAAATTGCTCCTGCACGGCTGGCTGAATCATGGGATAATCCCGGTTTTCAGGTCGGCTCATATTCTCAGGAGATTAAAAAGATCTTCATGGCCTTGGATCCCACGCTCGAAGCCCTGCGATCTGCTTCCGATCGCCATGCTCAACTCTTGCTCACACATCATCCCCTCATATTTATCCCTCTTTCTCAGGTTGATATCAACGCTTA
>JAFDJF010000370.1 GCA_019307645.1 Deltaproteobacteria bacterium | reverse complement strand
AGCTTGATCTTGTCCCACAGGTAACGGCCCTTCGGGGTCTTTACCAGTTTTTTTACCAGTATTATTATTCCCCCAAAAATCAGTAAGACAAGCCACCAGAAAGATTTCAGAAAAGTGCTTGTGGTAATCAGTACCAGTGTGGGAATAGGGAGGGTTTGATGCATATCGGTGAAAATGCTTGTAATCTGGGGGACAATGAATGTGACCAGAAAAAACAGAATGATCGTTCCAATGAAAAACATAATGACAGGGTAGGCCATGGCGGCTTTGAAGCGCCCTTTCAGGGTTTCCTGACGTTCACTGAATTCCGCGAGCCTGTCCAGAACCGCCCGGACCATATTGATGTATATTTGTGAAAATAGTTTGGGATGTTGGGACAGGGAAAAAGCCAGGCTGTTCCCCTCGTTTACTGATTCCTTGATTTGTGCCATGATCTTTTTCAGCAACGGGTTTGTAATCTGGGATATCAATGTGTCCAGTGATGCAACAAGCGTTACTCCGGCGCCCAGAAGAATTGACAACTGTCGCGTCATAACAGATATCTCTCCCGGTTTGACTCGTTGAAACAGTGAGGACACAGAGGCCTGGCCCGAGGAAATACCCTTTGGCCTGGAAGTGGTTTCCCGTACTTCAACCGGGAAAATCCCCGACCCCCTGAGCTTCTGTCTGGCCCCAATCGTACTGTCGGCATCAATGATGCCGGTGGTGGTCTTACCGGTCCGGTCAAGCGCCTTATATTCGTAAACTGGCATGGCGTAAACTCACCCGTTGTCGTGCAGCGATTTTTGTCTGAAATCGGTTCGGATTTTTTCGGAGTGACGCGGAATTTTCAGTAGTATTTCCTGTTGTCGCGTGGTACAATTTTATTATACCTTTCTCAAGGACTTACGGAAATTAGAGATCTATCGTACCAGTGTGAGCCATTTGTGTCAACTCGGGAACGGTCCGAATGCCTTGACTTATGATCGGCAGTTCACTAGCGTTGAGCAGTGATTTCGCCGTTCCCAAAAGGGACGGACAGTTAAACCTCTAACTGACGGACATTCCAAATGAATTTCGCCGGAAAACTGGCCCTGTTTTCGGTTCTGGTTCTTGTCTCATCGGGCAACTTACCGGGAATTTGCGAAGAAACAGGCCGTCCTGCATCCGTCAGGAGCAGGCCTCAGGGTATGGAAGCCAGGAACGAACCTGACAAAAATGTCGGAGCCTGGTTTGCCTCCGTGTATCGGGATCACATTTCAAGGGTGGACAGCGACAGGTGTCCAAGCATTCCTTCGTGCTCCTCATACAGTGCCAGGGCTTTCAAAAAACACGGGTTTTTCATGGGTTGGCTGATGACCGTTGATCGACTTATTCACGAAGGAGACGAAGGGTCTGTTTCTCCAGTCGTATATCACAAGGGCAGGTTCAAGATCCTTGATCCGGTAGAGAACAACGACTTCTGGTGGTTTTGCGAGGATGAGTCAACGCAGAAATAAATATCCATGGCTTCTTGTTGCAGGGGTGTGTCTCTTACTACTGAGTTCTTCTCCTGCCTTTCCGGAACAGATTATTATCAACAGCGCCGAGCAACTTGATTTTGCGAGGAGCTATATGGACAGGGGCGAATACGAAAGGGCCGTGGATGAGTTTGAGAGATTCATCCATTTTTTCCCTGATGATCCCCAGGTTCCAACAGCCCGTTGTCTTATCGGGATATGCTACTTGAAATCCCGGCGTTTTGATTCGGCCAGGGAGACCTTCCTGGCGATTGTCGGTTCTGAACCCGATTCACCTGCAGTCGCCAGGGCATTAGTGCTTACAGGAGAATCCTATTACCGGCAGGGCATTTCCACGGAAGCAGAGTACTACCTGAAACAGGTAATTGAAAAATACCCGCATCTTGAGCTGAAAAATATTGCCCTCTACCGGTTGGGGTGGACCAGGATGCAGGAGGGCAGATGGAAGGATGCATCGGAGACCTTCCGCAAAGTGGAAGAAGACAGCACGCTTTATGACAGCTCCCGGAAGCTTGTGGAGCAAAGTCTCGGAGGAGAGGACCTTCCCACCAAGAAACCGGCTTATGCCGGGACACTGGCTGCCCTGATCCCGGGCCTGGGCCACGCTTATGTGTCCCGTTACCGGGATGCAGCAGTGGCGTTTGTCCTCAACGGGCTATTTATCTGGGCGACAGTGGAGGCTTTTGATCAGGACCATGAGGTGCTGGGAGGGATTCTCGCAGCCTTTGAAATAGGTTGGTACACCGGAAACATTTACAGCGCAGTGAATTGTGCTCACAAATACAACAGAAAAACACAAGAGGATTTTAGAAAAGGACTGAAAGATCAGTTTGATCTTCATCTGTTTGTCGCTGACAGGAACCGTGTTGGTCTTGTCCTGCAATATCGATTTTAGCCACACTATCATGCGGGGCCACGTCATTTAGGCACCTAACCCACTGAATTAAATAAATTTATATGATGGAGCTAAATCCTGAAAATTCGAAGCACGAAATTCGAAATCCCTGGCCCAGACCTGGTTTCCTGAGAGTGCCGCAAAGAAAAATCTAAAGAATAACATGCCGGTCATACGCTCCAGATCCAGGAAAGTCGCGCCAGGGCAGGCCGAAACAAATGCGAATGACCGAAATCCCAAATTCAAAAGAAACTGAACTCCAGATAGGTGTACTTAACTATCAGGAATGTTTTGGTCATTTGATATTTGAATTTTGATATTGTTTTGTGTTTCGGTATTCGAATTTCGGATTTTGAGGTTCCAGGAGTCTCCAAATATTAGCAACCTATCAACGATTTTGACGTTTCCCTGGGTTGCCTTGGTGCTTGATAACTATATCCAGGAGGTTATGATCTGATGAGACATCTTACATTGCTAACCGTGAAAATCCTTATCATACTTGCTTTCATATTCAGTACGGGCTTGTCAGACGGCTTGAGCGCCGAGCTTCAGAATGGGAATGAAAAAATAAAACCATCAGCAAATCCGGAAGGCTCCCCCAGGATTCAGTTTGATGAGTTGTCTCACGATCTTGGAAAGGTTTTTCAGGAAAAAACGCTTAAACACATTTTTACTTTCAAGAACACAGGCACAGGCAATTTGAACATTATAAAAGTGAAGGCCGGCTGAGGCTGCACTGCAGCCCTGGTTTCCGCCAAGGAGATTCCCCCGGGAGGGGAAGGAAAGATCAAGGTAACCTATAAGACGGGAAAAAAGTATGGAAAGAAAACACAAACCATCACCGTTAATACCAACGACCCTGGAAGGAGGACCGTACGACTCAAGCTCAAGGTAGATATCCAGGCGAAATTGGCTGTTGAGCCACGCAGGATATACGTCGGAAGATTAAGAAAGAGCGCCCCATCTCCAGAAAAATATGTTGTCCTTTCAGGAACCGATAAAGACATCACAAAGATCATGTCAGTGATATCAAGAAATAACCATATAAAGACAGAGGTCGTGCTCCCGGAAAACGAAAATAAAAACAAGACGCAGCGAATTAAAGTGACTGTCCTCCCCGACATGAAAGTCGGAAGATTCAATGAAGTGATTACCATTAATACTGATCATAAAGAAAAGAAAAAACTGACATTTTATGTGTCCGGAGAAATCGTCGGCAATATTACTGTACTTCCGTCCCGTATTTCCTTCGGAATGTTCAAAAAAGGAGGAAAATATGAAAAAAAGATACGGCTGAAAGCCGCTCCCGGCGTGGTTTTCAATGTGCTGGATGTTAAATCTACAACCCCGGATCTAACGCCCAAGGTTGTCACAATAAAGGAAGGCACAGAGTATCTCGTGAGAGTCTCTATGGAAGAAAGCTTTGACAAAGACATTTTGAATGAAAAAATAACGATAACAACAGATGATAAGGAACAGGAGAGTATTGTCGTCAATGTGTCCGGGAGAGGCTACAAGGAACAATTGAGGAGAAGAAAACCAAAGGAGGGTGCCGCGAAAAAATAGGTTTTTCACGGCCCTAAATGCGCAGGCAAGGCGTTGAAGCAAATGAACTGCAATTGAATGATACATCATGTTTTTTCG
Source organism: Deltaproteobacteria bacterium (assembly GCA_019307645.1). The sequence goes on along the minus strand of JAFDJF010000370.1, from coordinate 305 downwards.
TGGATTTATTCGGAACGAAATGTTAAAAAAAGGAGCATAATTTAAGGATTTGGCAGGAATTTAAACACCATGCCTGGGTGGCGGAATTGGTAGACGCAAGGGACTTAAAATCCCTCGGAGCTAAGTCTCTGTACGAGTTCGATTCTCGTCCCAGGCACCAGTAATCATTAAGGATTTCTCATTTTTGAGAAGTCCTTTCTTATTGGCTGAATCCTCTTTTCCGATTTCTCTCCCCACTCTCTCCCCACTTTTTAGATTTGTGGACAATTTTTCTCTTAAAGCTATTATCATTTCTGACCCTGGCA
>JAFDJF010000821.1 GCA_019307645.1 Deltaproteobacteria bacterium | reverse complement strand
GACGTTTTCATTATCGTCATCCAAGGTTTTACTTTTTTATCCACTCAGTTAATGGAGGCGGTTCCACTATCGGCGGGATCTGCCCTTTTGGGAACCAGCCTGCCATAGTCATGCGGATATTTTGATAACTTTTAAAGTCATGAATATACTGCCGCATCTCATCAAATGGTCTTGGATGATTTATATTCTCACGCCAGGCTTTTTTCTCAATTGTGCCAAACACAAGATAATTATTACCTATAATTATAGGATTGATTTTCAAAAATAGGTCCGTCAAATGATGTTCAATTTCATCTTTGTGACCAATGAGCATGTCACAGCGGTGACAGTATCGGTTGGTGTAGTTCAGGGCAATAAGATTGTTGGGGTCGACGTGGATAAGTAGGGGAAGTTTGCGCTGACCTGTCTTATTCCGGCAATCAGGGCATTTAGAAAATCGCACTTCAGGATATGGATTGAGGGAAAAATTATACTTTGCCGGTAGGGAACCGAATTGTTTCCTCATCCTATCTTTACCCATTTCTCCCTCTCCAAAAGTGAACCGGAGTGAATACCCAGCCCTTGCCGTGGCCTCGTTCACGCCGAAAATCTCATCACCTTACTTTAACCACGGATAACACGGATATCACGAATAGTATCAGTCTCTGATTCGTTTCCACTTAAGCCTTGCTCACTTATAGTTTAATTGCAGGGCCAGGCTCTGTCCAGTGATGTCGAAATAGTCAACATTACCGTCTGTGTTACGACAAATTCGGCTTCGAACTTGGGGGCGCCATCCTAAAACAGCATCTCAATTACCTCTCAGAGATCCTTGTCGATGCTTTTCCGAGTTTTGAAATGAAAACTTCATCTACCAGATCTAAATCTCCTTGGACATCAAACGTTGTTCCGGGGCGCAGGAGTGGTGCACAGTCCTGTGTGAAAGCCGGGTGTTCGAGTTTGGCGTGCATGTTTGCACGGAAGTCTGATGCGCGGATGCGATGGCTTTCTGCCTTCAGGTACTTCTCGAAGGCAGCAAGGACCTGGTCCGTGCGGATATCCGGGAGGCGCAGTGCGGCGGCAAGATCAAAGAGATCCCGGCCTTTGCGGCGTTGATAAAGCGCCCGCAGCTTGGTGGCCATCAGTTCTTCGATCTGGTAAACAGGAATGTCGGCATGGCCTTCAAACCAGCGGGAGCGGGTAAACAGGAATGTCGGCATGGCCTTCAAACCAGCGGGAGCGGACATCGAGTGCCTTGTATGCCATGGGCAGAACCCGAAAATGCTCGCGTGTATTGATCTCGATCTTGATACGGAGCGGGAGCGGCGGAGTATCCTCAGACGACAGGCGGTAGGTCAGCCTTGCCACGCTCGGACCCTGCTTTCGGAACGGTTCACCCACCCATTCCCGAAAGATTCCCCGAATCGTATCGAACAGGGGCCCGATCGGGCCGGGTTCACGCTGCACCAGATCGATGTCTTCTGAGAAGCGCAGCGGTTCGGGGAAGAAGAGTTTGTGAAGCGCTGTCCCGCCACGGAAGATCAGGCTTTCGCAAATCTGTTCATTATGAAACAGTTCCACCAGCATGCGACTGATGAGCAGATCCTGCTCGACCATGGCATCCGTCTCCCACGGATATCCGGTGGTTCTCCACTCTCAAGGCGACGAAAGATGGCTTTCGGCCCTCAAGAAGGCTATGCAAATTTGCCGTCACATCCTTGAATCCGACAAAATCCAACATCCAGCCCAACCGCTGAAGGTAGGCATTGCACTTTTCGAAATACGCGGCATCAGCCAATCGCTGAGCATCCAGGGCTTCTCCCAGTTCGGTCAACACGGTGGCTGCGGCGTCCATGCTTCCGTAGTGCCGCTGAAAGCGGATCAGGTCGATAGCCGTCCATTCAGGTGTGGATATGGGAATGTCGCCCGTATGGGTTCGCCAGGGCTGGGTTATGGCTCGATCCATTTCGGTAAAATGGAGGAAGCGAATGCGCACCGCCTTCTTATCCACCATGCGGACGTGTGCGGGGACCACCACCTGTTGCTCTTGCGGTCGCTGATGAGCAGCGCCATGGATTGCAGCAGCAGACAAACAGCCGACATAATAAGGTTGCCCTATAAAGCGCATGAGGTCATCAATAAACCACTCCGCAGGGACAGACCCTATAGCCTGATACTCAAGGGGGACGATGACGTAGAACCCTTTGCGCACACAGGCAACGCGGCCCGCCACAGATAATCGCTGCAGGGCCTTGGCCAACGCACCGGGCCGCAACTCAAGCTGTTGCAGGACCTCGCTGCGTGTAAAGGCATATAAACCCGATTTTTGCCGCTGATTGACCCAGTCGGCCAGACTCTTTGATTCGGCTTTCATGGTTTGAGAAATATAGCACAAAAGGACGTTTTATGTCTACTATTGCAACATACAACAAGCCAGCTTATTGATTATTATATGGTTTCCGGGACGTATATTAATATGTAAATAACTCATACAAATAGCTGATATTAAGCGGTATTTTTTAACTTCGTTGTCGACTGTGTTGAATTATCCCCGCATTACTTTTTTTAACCACGGATAACACGGATTTCCCGGATAAAAAAGCTTCTTCTCTGTGCCATCTGTAAAATCCGTGGTTTCTGTCTTTTAGTTGATCATCCGTTTCCACTGAAGTTTGGCGTACTTGAAATTTATCAGTAGGGCCAGATCCAGTCCGGTGATGTTCAGGTAG
>JAFDJF010000369.1 GCA_019307645.1 Deltaproteobacteria bacterium | reverse complement strand
ACTCTTCGTCATACCCGAAAAAATTATCCTCGGAATATCAACTATATGCCTGTGGTAATTTTTTCGGGCATTCCTCGATTTTGGAAAAAATTGCTATTCTCGGACAGCCTCCTATTGCGATTGCGGAATGAACATAATGGCCTGACCGGCAAGAAAAGGTCCTCCTGATTCGGGAGCAGCCAGTGAATACTGTTCCGTGACCGATATTGTTTTAATTTCCCCCAGTTTCTTGCCCAGGGGAGCAATCGATCTGCCCGTTCTGCAAAGAATCGACTCTCCCTCTGTATGGACGGTAAACAGCTGATCCGGAAGAACCCCCACGTTTTTTCCAGCGTTGATCTTTATAACGCCTTTGCTTATGTCCAGGATCCTGCCGGTCCATGATTCTTCATCCAGACTCTTTATAACTACAGATGCCTGGCGCTTAAGAATTTTGGGCATGGCCTCTGTCAATGTCTCATTAAGTGCCTCGTTTTTGTTGAAATTTTCACCTGATTTAAAAGCAACCTCTTCCGAATCAAATTTCGTGATGTAGAGACACCCGTTTGTGACATCCATGGCATTAATGATCATGGAAATCTTACAGATCTCCGCATCGTAACGGAACGGCCATATGCCGCCCCTTCCCCGGGTGATTTCTATTGGGGGCAGATATGCTGCAACAAGGGCATTCATGTTCTTGTCTTTAGCCATTTTTGCCAGGGCAGGGTGGTAGTAGGCAACCCCGAATTTGGTTGTCTTAACCTCTGAAGGAAGGGACAAATTTTCAGGAAGAATATCATTGGGAGTATAGAACAACAGGCGGGGGGATTCTTTAAGAAGCTCAACTAAACTTTCAGATATCTCGGCCGCCCTCCCCGACGGTAGCCCTGAATGATCGATAGGCGGGAAAACCATAATCTTTTTCTTAAGATATGTTTTTTCCTTTTTTACCTTACTGACTAAAGATTTTGTCGTACCGCAACCAGAGCTCACTATCAAAAAGAGTAATAGTATCGTGCAAAGCAGGCTGATAAAATGTCGTTTGTGCATGGTAAATATTCCTGTAAAATGATAAAAACATAAGGTGTAACTTCCCAGGTTCAGGGTTCACGGTTCACGGTTAAACCCGATTTTATCGGGATTTTTTTCATGTTTCCAGAGCGACACAGCGTGTTCCTTGGACTTTGTGTGCAAAACCGTTTGGCATATCAAAAAACCGGATGAACAGGCTATTTGTCTAAAGAATGGAGCCATTTCTTCATCGCTTTTAACCTTGAACCCTGAACCGTGAACCTTATAACCTGATCAGTTTCCATTAGGTAAGGTTAAATGCCTGAAGTTGCGGGATTTGTAAAGCATTATTTGTATTGGCAAGCTGTAAAATCGGGTTTAACCGTGAACCTTGAACCGTGAACCTTGAACCGTGAACCCTGAACCTGAGTAGTTAAAACACAACATCAAAAGACTCAAACTCGTCTTTCCATTCCTCCCAGGTTTCATGGACCATGTCTACTCTTGCAGAAGATGGCCCGTGGTCGCACCACGAAATGAGTTCTTTTACCTGTTCTTTCGGACCTTCTGCCAGGACCTCGACTGTTCTGCCCGGCCGATTCCTGACCCAACCGAAAACACCCAGTGTAACGGCCTCCCTTCGTGTGGACTCTCTGAACCACACCCCTTGAACCCTGCCTTCAATTATGAGACGTACCCTTATGTTATTCATTGTTTTTCTCCAGCAGTCTCAATAATTCTCCCTCATTGAGGATTGTGATACCCAAATCCCTGGCCTTTTCCAGTTTCGAACCGGCGGATTCCCCCACGATTACATAATCGGTTCTGCTGCTGACGGATGAGGAGACCTTTCCTCCTTTTTTAAGGATCAGTTCTTTGGCCTCTGAACGTGTCAGGGAATCAAGCGTTCCTGTTAATACGAAAGATTTTTCTGAAATGGCGGATGCTTCCGTGGGCCCCTTTACAGCCTCATGTTCAATACCTGCCTCTAGTAGACGCTCAATGATTCTGTTATTTGATTCGCTTTCGAAATAAGAAACAACGCTTTTCGCGATTTCCCTTCCAATGCCTTTGATCCCCGCGGCCTCTTGTTTTTTGGTGGCCTTGCAATACTCCAAATCCTCTTCTGCGGCATTTTGAACAGACTCAAGATCGCGGAGACTGTTGGCAATAAGCGCGGCAACGTGTTCTCCCACGTGCCTGATACCAAGGGCGAAAAGGAATCGGGCAAGGGTTGTTCGTTTGCTTTTTTCGATGGCCGCAAGAAGATTTTCTGCCGACTTTTTTTCAATTTTGTCCAGCTTGATGAGATCGTTAAACTCAAGGTTGTAGATATCCGCTTCGTCAACAACCAGACCTCTATCGATTAATTTGGACAAGATTTTGTCTCCGATCCCGTCAATATTCATTGCACCCTTTGAAACAAAATGTTTCAGGGACTCCTTGACCTGAGCCGGGCAGTTGGGGTTGAGGCATCTCAACACCACTTCACCCTCTTTTTTCCCCACTGGCGCGCCGCAAACAGGGCATTGGGTCGGCATGACAAATTCTTTTTCCCGGCCTGTTCGGTTTGATTTAATGGATTTAACAACCTCGGGGATGACATCTCCTGCCCGCTGGATTATGACCGTATCCCCCTCCCGGATGTCTTTCTTGTTGATCTCTTCCTGATTGTGCAGGGTTGCCCGTTTGACCAGGACGCCTCCTGCCTCAACAGGTTCAAGGTGTGCCACAGGAGTCAGTGCGCCGGTTCGTCCTACCTGGACATCGATTTTAATAATCCTTGTGGTCTCCTGGGTAGGAGCGAATTTAAAGGCAAAGGCCCATCTGGGGCTTCTGGATTTCTGGCCAAGCCGTTCCTGGAGGTTTAGCTGGTTGACTTTAATAACTGCACCATCGATTTCGAAGGGGAACCGGGACCTGGTTTCTTCAAGGCGATGGCAACATTCTATGATCTCTCCGGTTGAACTGCATACCTTAATATGTGGTCTATTCACCCGTAGACCCCACCTTTGGAGTGCGACCATAAGCTCGTGCTGTGTCTCAAACTGAGCGCCTCTGATCTCTCCGATACCGTAGCAGAACATATTGAGCGGTCTTTTTGCAGTGACTTTGGGATCAAGCTGCCTTAAAGATCCGGCGGCTGCATTCCTGGGGTTGGCAAAAGCCGGAAGACCGTCGGCAACCCTGGTCTGGTTCAGGATCTCGAAGGCCTCTGTCTCCATATAGACCTCTCCCCGTACCTCCAGGAGGTCAGGCACAGGTTCGTCGTTCTTCGGCAGGGTCAATGTCAGCGGAACCGTCAGGATAGTTCTGATATTTCTGGTCACATTTTCTCCCACATAGCCGTTACCCCTTGTGGAGGCCACTGTGAGAGCGCCGCTTTCGTAAACCAGCTCCACGGCCAGTCCGTCCATTTTTGGCTCTACCGTATAGTCAATAGATGAGTTGTCTCCCAGGAATCTTTTTATCCTCGCATCAAAGTCCTTGATATCCTGATCATTAAAGCTGTTTTCAAGGCTGAGCATGGGGAGGCGGTGATTGACCTGGGAAAAGGTTTCCCGGGGTTTTGCACCGACCTGCTGTGTGGGGGAATCCGGGGTTAACCGTTCGGGATACTTTCCTTCGAGATCCAACAGCTGTCTAAAAAGCCTGTCGTACTCAGCATCGGATATCTCAGGGTCATCCAGCACATAATAGCGATGGTTGTGGTATTTGATCTTTTTTCTTAGTTCTTTAATATTTCTGATAATTTTTTCCATTTTCAAACAGTACTTCAGTTGTTATCCTTAGAATGTTTTGGAAATCAGGTTTCAGTGTTCAGGTTTCAGTCCCCATTTCCTAAGGTCCTGACACCTGACACCTGATTTGGTCTCTCAATCGATCCCTGGCAAAAATTACAAACAAGGCACTCTGGGCGGTTTGACCCAAAGCCTGGTCCTCTGAGCCAGGATCTTTACCTTTTCAGTAACCCCTGAACCTTGAACCCCTGAACCCCTGAACCCCTGAACCCCTGAACCCCTGAAC